>CAZEXO010000100.1:0-12393 GCA_964516545.1 uncultured Melioribacteraceae bacterium | reverse complement strand
GGGACATTTGTGATTTATGGATGTTTGACCAAAATGCATCTTCAACAATAACATGTACTTCCTGTCAGGGTTTGAAAGAAAATGCACTTATGATTAATTACATTTTAAGCCCGCGAAGTTACGTGAGAATAATCAAAAACAATATTTATCTTCCGGAAGAAAATCCGATGATTTTTTTCCTGAAAGCAAATTCTGCGGATGATATCGAATTGAAATTTATTGATGAGGACGGATCGGTTTTCGGAATTCGTTATTCGCTTGAAAACCACTATAAAAAATGGAACCACATTGTAATTTATGCCGGCGAAACAATGTATTGGTGGGGCGGCGATACCATAAGAAACAATATTGTTTCCTTTGAAATTGCTGTTTCGGGAAGCGGTTCGGGTTCGTTGTGTATTGATGAAGTTGGAGTAGGAAAAACAGGATTGAGAAGCGGACTTTATCTTGATCCTTATCGGGATTCGGAAGGAATTGGTTTTTTACAGAGACGGGATGAAGAAATGCAAGGGGAAGATTCCCTGGTAGTGAAGTATTTGGAAGTTTTGCAAGTCAACTCGTCTGTTGACGGTTATATTCTTCCGAATGATGAAGTAACCGATCTTGTATCGACTTATAATAACAGCCTCGCCGCGATGGCATTTATCATTAAAAACAAAAAAGACAGGGCGGAAAATATTCTTGACTTCTACGCTAACGCAATTAATGAGCAGAACACAGACCCAATGAAGCAGGAATTTTTTATTAATGGTGAAGCGCGGGGATTCTATCAACAAATGCTGATTACCGATTATCGGCGAGGAGGAGAAACCGAAGACAGATGGATCGGCGACAACGCCTGGCTGTTGATGGCATATAAACATTATGAAAAAAAATACGGAGCCAGAGAAGATTACACAAAAGTTGTCGGATTAATTCTGAATCTCCTGAAATCGTTTTTTGTGAATGATAACGAATGTTCGGGTTACGTTATGACCGGCTGGCAGGATGGCGACACATGGTTTGATTCCACAGCGCATCATGAAGGGAATATTGATTGTTACGCGGTGTTTAAAACCTGCGATGAAAATCTTTTGGCTGAGAAAGTAAAATGTTTCCTTGAGAATAAACTTACGGGTTATGATCTTCCCTTTGATAATTACACCTGGCGAGCGCTGGCGTTCGGTGAACCTGCAAAAGAAATTCTTGATATTCCCGAACACGATTTCAGGTTCCGCAAATTAGTGATGGTTAACCAGGATTCGGTTTATGGTTTTTATCCTTTTCCTGACATTGATATTGATAATATCTGGACAGAAGGTAACGGACACATGTCCTGCGCGCAATATTATTTCGGAGATGTTAACAGGGGATATTTTTATGCAAACGAAATGGATAAAATGTTATTAAACTATAATCTGTTTGGGGAGGAGATAAAAACCTTAGCTTATGCTCAGAACACTGATGGAGGATTTGAATGGATAATTCCCGGGAAGGGGTCTGTTTCAAGTTCAGCGTGGTATGTTTTCGCGAAAAATAAATTCAATCCTCTTGATATAAATTTCCCGACTTCAATCGGCGAATGCGAACCGGATAATAATATCGAATCCTATTTTAGACTCAATCAAAATTATCCCAATCCCTTTAATCCGGCAACAACAATACGATTTGGTCTGCCGGAATTTTCCAGAGTGTCATTAATAATTTATAATTGTCTCGGGCAGGAAGTGAAAAGAATTATAAACAACGAAGAGTTATCATCAGGCTATCATTCATACAATTTTAACGCGGCAGATATAAGCTCAGGAGTTTATTATTACAAAATCGAAGCCGGAAATTTTCATGAAGTGAAGAAGATGTTGGTAATTAAATAGAAGGACAGAGATTCTGCCCTTCTATAATTAATTATCTTTCAGTTAACTGTGCTTAATCCATTTTACGATTTCGTTAAGCGTAGGTTTCTTACCGGTTTTCAAAATACCAATTCTGAAAATTTTTCCCGCGATTGGGAAAATTAAAATCAGTGTGGCAATGTTTACCACGAAGTGTATGATAATTTCCCAGACAGGAACCTCCACTAACGTTATCCGAGCAGGCATAACGATTAAGGATGAAAAAGGAACCAACGAGGCAATTTCAGCAATGGAATTAGCCGGATTCTTAAACATGGTAATTGTTATAAAAAACGGAACAATTATTAATATCATTACCGGCCACATACCCGACTGAGCATCCTGAGGATTTTCAAACATTGATCCAACCGTTGTGAACAAGGCGATAAATGTTATTAAACCAATAAAAAAATTAACGAGATAATAAACTATCAGTATCATATTAATATCGAGAATAAACTCCGGCGGTAAAATGAAAAGGGTGGTGGATATTAATAAGATTACAGGTATCATCCATATAATCATTTGTAACAATCCCATAATTGACGAACCGAAAATCTTTCCTGTCATAAGTTGTGTTCCGCTAACCGATGAAAGCAACACTTCAACAATACGATTGTTTTTTTCCATGATAACAGACTGCATTGCCATTGAGCCCATAAACAAAAGGCTGATGTAAAGAAGAAAACTGAAAAGGTATGAAAACATCAGGTTGCCGTAACCTTCTTCCTCAATTTTATCTTCACGCGTAACTTTTAGTTCTTTTATCTCAAGTCGGCCACGGGCATAGCTCAAATCTTCTTCCGACAAATTTTTATCTACAAAGTAGGCGCTGATCAATGCTTTGTTAATCGGTCCCTCCAGTTTTTGCAGAACCGAAACATTCTTCGGATTTTTTGTATAATACTTTACCGCTTTTTGTACGAGAGAGCTGTCGTTAACAAACAGGATTCCGGTTAAGGATTCATCCAGCAATAATGCTTTTCTAACGGTGAGCATGTCATCAAATTCCAAACGGCTCATTGTATTGTAAGTAATAGTATAATAGCCGTTTTTAACAAAAGGCAGTGAATCGAATTCTGTTTTTATTAATTCCAAAAGCGAAGCTGATTCAGTTATAATTTCAAGGGTTGTATGTTCATCGTCATCAATATCCATGAGCATGGTCTGGAAACCGAATATTGCAATCATTAAAACAGGAATCAAAACCGTCATCAAAATAAAACCTTTGGAAATAATTTTTTCCTTAAGTTCACGTTTTACAACTGCAATCAATTCTTTACTGAACATTGGTCACCTCCGCGGATTCGTTGCCCGTTAAATCAATGAAAATCTCATGAAGACTTATATCGTTAGCGTCAAATTTTTTGATAATTATTTTATTATCAACTAATAACTTCGCCAGTTCCTGGATATGTTTACTTTCTTTTACTTTGATTCCGGTCGAGTTGCCAAAGTCTTCAATCTTATCAATAATCGGATGGTTTTTCAGAAATGAAATATCACCTTCGTAATTAAGGCTGACATTCAGTCTCGAAAAAGATTTTTTTATTTCACTGAGATTACCCTTCAGAATCGTTTTTCCGTGATCGATAATCGCGAGGTGGTCGCACATTTTTTCCGCAAAATCCATCAGGTGAGTTGAAAATATTATTACCTTGCCTTCATTTTTTTTCTCAAGAATTATTTCCTTAAGAAGGTTTGTGTTTATCGGGTCCATTCCCGAAAAAGGCTCATCGAGAACAATAAAATCAGGGTCGTGAAGAATAGTTGTTATAAACTGTATCTTTTGCTGATTACCTTTCGAGAGGTCTTCAATTTTCGAATCTTTTCTTTTTATCAGGTCAAACCTTTCGAGATATTGCAGGGCTTTCTTTTCAATGTCCTTGCCGGATTTACCTTTGATTTCGGCAAAAAACATGAGCGTATCCCAGACTTTCATTTTTTTATACAATCCTCTTTCTTCGGGTAAATATCCGACAATTCTGTTGAATGACCTGTCAATTGTTTTACCGCGAAGAATAATTTCGCCAGAATCAGGAATGTAAATGTTCATTAACATTCTTATTGATGTTGTTTTTCCAGCGCCATTTCGTCCGAGCAAACCGAATATAGATCCTTCCGGAATCTCAATTGAAAGGTTATCAACGGCTTTGATTTTCTCGAATGATTTACTCAGATTTTTAACTTCGAGAGCATGCATGATTATCCCCTATTAAAAAATAATTAGTTTGAAGAAGGTTATGCAATTTAAGAATTGTTGAATAATCATAAAAACTAAATATCGGGAATCTTATTTATTGCCAGTTATCTTACTATCGATTATTTTAGTTGCGGGATATTGGGCAATGAACCATGCAATGATTAAATCAGGGAAAATATTTTCTCTTGTCATTCTTACATGTATGTTTTTTCAGGCAGGTGTATGTCAAAGCGATGATAGTATAAATGAAGCTCTTTCTAAACTTCGACCTGCCGAACAAATAGTAAAGCTGAAAGATTTATCCTGGCTGAACAGAAGTTCAAATCCGGATTTAGCTATTGAATATGCAAATCGTGCTTTGGACCTAAGCAAAAAAAATAATCTCCTCAATTACAAACCGGAAATATTAAATATAATTGGCGTTGTTTACAGAAACATTGGTGAACTGGAAAAATCCTATTCATTTTATAAAGAAGCGTTGAAGCTGGCGACTGAATACGGCGATTCAATTCAGATGGCATATTCAAATAATAATATCGGAGGATATTACAGGCTAATCGGAAGTTACACGAAAGCAATAGATTACATGATACGCGCGCTTCGTTTATTTGAAAAAGAAGGAGACATTCGGGGTACGGGTTTTTGCGCAATAAATATCGGAATACTTTTCAGAAGACAAGGTGATTATAAAAAAGCTCTGGAGTATCTGAATAAAACAGTTGAAATAAGAACACGGCTCAATGATAAGCAGGGATTAACTTTGACACTCAACCAGATTGCGGAAATTCATTATGAAACAGGAAACTATGAATCAGCAAAAAATGGTTATGAACAACTGCTTACAATCTATGAGGAAATCAACGAAGAAAAAGGAATTGCAGCGGTATATGCCGGTTTAGCCGGTGTTTATTACACCACGGGGGACTTAAACTCAGCTCTTGATTACAGAGAAAAATCACTCTCGATTGACAGAAAGATTAATAATAAATATGGAGTAATTACTAATCTGTCGAATATGGGAAGAATATTTACAAAACTGGAGAATTTTACCGAAGCGGAAATTAATCTTTCTCAAGCTCTTGAACTAGCAATAGAAGCAGGCTATAAAGATCTGGAAATGTCGATTTATGATTATTTCACTAAACTTTATTTTGCGAAAAAAAATTACAAAGAAGCTTATGAATTTCATCTTAAATATGACGCGATAAAAGACAGTCTTTTTAATGAAGAAAAAACGGAAATCATTGCCGACTTTGAAACAGCCTACGAAAGCGATAAAAAAGAACTTGAAAACAGTATTCTGAAGCAAAGTATTGAAAAAGAAAAAGTTTATAGATACTCTTCCATAATTATTTTCGTGCTCGTTCTTATTCTTGTCGGTGTTAATTATAAGAGATATCAGAATAATAAAACCGCGAACAAATTGTTAAAGGAACTAAATCAGACCAAAGATAAATTCTTCAAAATTCTGGCCCATGATTTAAAGAATCCGTTCAATACGATAATGGGTTATTCGGAAATACTGATTCAGGACTTTCACGAAATGCAGGACAAAGAAAAATATCAATTAATAAAAGACATAAACAGTTCTTCGCAAAAGTTATACAGACTTCTGGAAAATTTACTAAGATGGATTGATACCCAATCGGGCACATTACAAATGAATCCTCTTAAGCTGAATCTTCACAGTGCAGTCGAAGATGTAATAAACCTATTTCATAATGTCGCACTAGATAAAAAGCTGAGAGTAATTAATAAAATCGGAAAAGATCATATTGTTTTTGCCGATGAAAACACTTTAAAATTTATTCTTCGGAATCTGTTAAACAACGCGATAAAGTACTCGATACCTGAGGGTGAGATTTTGTTTATCTCGGAAGAGCACGATGGTAAATATTATCAGCTTGCGGTTAAAGATTCAGGAATCGGAATCAAAGACGAAAATAAAAGTAAGATTTTTAATGTTGAACAGGTTCATTCTACTCTGGGAACAAATCACGAACCGGGCACAGGTTTAGGATTGGTTTTGGTTAAGGAGTTTGTTGAAAAAAATGGCGGGAAAATTTGGTTTGAAAGTGAAATTAATTGCGGAACGACATTCTATATTACTCTAATAAAATCAGCGTGATATTCTTTCAACTTTTCGAAGTGTTTTTCAAAAATCCGATAAAATTCTCCGTAAAGTATTTTTGATTGCGTTTTTTTGAAATAAAATCAGAGAAAATGTTTCGGCATAATTATTGGCATTCATAATATAATTTTTATCAGGGGTGTAAAATGTTATTAAAAAGAATGGCTGTAATGTTCTTAATTTTGGTGTCCGGATTTTTGGCTTTGTCATGCGAAAGCACCATTGGAGACGTTGATGATTCGTTTAAGGGATCGCTCAGTAAAGCCGAAGAAGATGTACTCAAATCCTCTCAAAAGTTCGGGTTGAAAATTTATAAAAGAATTGTTGCCGCTCAGCCGGACAGTAATGTATTCATTTCTCCGCTGAGTCTTTCAACGGCATTATGCATGGCTTTGAACGGAGCTGCCTCCGAAACTTATACTGATATGCATCGCACGCTTGAGCTGAATGATCTGTCTTTATCTGAAGTAAATCAATCGGCAAAATCCTTGAGAGATGCATTAATTTCACTTGATCCGAAAATATCGCTGGCGCTTGCGAATTCTGTATGGTATCGGGAAGAACTGACCTTTCAACAGAATTTTATGAACGCTATGGTTCAATATTATTATGCCCGGATTGAAGGATGCGATTTCGCCGATCCTTCAACTGTTGATAAAATTAACACTTGGGTGGAAAACAATACTTACGGAATGATTAATAAAGTAATTGACAAAATTAGCCGCGATGAAATAATGTTTCTTATTAATGCTCTTTATTTCAAAGGAACATGGCAAAAAGAATTTAATCCTCAAAATACGATTTCAGGAACATTTAGGATAAACAATAATGTAACCGCAATATGCAGTTTGATGCTTCAGGATGAAACGTTCCTGTATTTTGAGAATGACGATTTCCAATCGGTTGATCTTCCCTACGGAGACGGCAATTTCAGCATGTCGGTTTTTCTGCCCAAACCCGGCAAAGACTTAAATACCATTTATAATCAACTAACGGAAGCTAACTGGGAAAATTGGCTTACAAAATATAACGAAACTGATCTTAGATTATTTATGCCGAAATTTGAAGTTGAGTATGAAATAGAATTAAAAGAAATACTCTCACTAATGGGAATGTCGCGCGCATTTTCTGCCGGAGGTGCTGACTTTACAAATCTTTTTGCACCCGGGGGAATTTTTATCGGGATGGTACTTCATAAAACTGCTGTTAAGGTAAATGAAGAAGGAACAGAAGCTGCTGCTGTTACAGTAGTGTCATACGGGCGTTCAAGCGGGAATTCAAAACCGCAAATGATGGTGAATCATCCCTTCCTTTATGTTATAAGAGAAAATTCCACGGGAACAATTTTATTTATCGGGCAAATGATCAATCCTACTCTCTAGATTTTATTGGGGAAGCTTATCCCGTTTTACGGGTAACCCGGTTGGTTGAAGCTTCCCCACTCTCCCTTTTGGAAATAAAAGGAAAATCATATTTTAACACATGAAAAATCCTTGGCATAACATACCGGCATCTGATTATGAAGCACACATGTCGGCTCCTCACGTTGGGCAGACTGATTTTCTTAACAGAACATTCAGGTACATTTATAATGAGATTAAACCTAAATCCGCTGCTGTTATTGGGTGTAGTACGGGTAATGGTTTTGAGCATGTTGATCCGGAGCTGACAGAATTACTTGTCGGTCTTGATATTAATAAAGAATACCTTGAAATTGCAAAAGCCAGGTTCGGAAAGAATAACCATGTTAAGTTCATCAATGCTGATGCGTGTTTTGTAAGTTTCGAGGGGAAAAAATTCGATTTGATTCATTGCGCGCTAATTTTTGAGTACGTTGATATCGCTCTTTGTCTGGATAATTTAATATCGCATATGAATCTCAATGGAACATTATCAGTAATTTTACAATGTTCCGGTGAAGATCAAAAAATGATTTCAACGACAAACTACAAAAGTCTGGAACAACTCTCCTCAATAATGAAACTGGTTGATTATAAGGATTTTAAAAAGGCGGCGAATAACTTCGGACTGATAGAAAGCAAGAAAGAAATCATTCTTTTGGAATCAGGCAAATCATTCTATGTGGGATTTTACAAAAATTATAAATCGTAAAAATTATCCCGCGGCTTAATTACATATAGTTTTTTTCGTGCGCGGGTAACACTGGTATAAAGCCAGCGAAAATAAGCCTCACCGTTCACCATGTTAGGTTTTGCAATATCAATAAAAACATTATTCCACTCACCTCCCTGTGATTTGTGTCCTGTTATTGCGTATCCAAATTTTAACCGCAGTGCGTTAACATACTCATCGCTGCTAATTGCTTCAATAAACTCTTCAGACCCCGGTTTAAGCTTGGGATGCCTGTTTTGAAAATCAATCAGTAGCGCTTTTCTTTCTTCGGCGGAAATATCTCTTTCTCCAGAATGAAGAAGGTTGTCGAGAATTTTACATTCAATATCAATTTCTTTTCCGCCGGGTTCTGTAAACCGAATTACACAATCCCTGAAAACAAGGTTTACTTTTTTTAAGGGAGCTGATTTTCCGAAAAGTGTATCGACATACACTGGTTGATATGGCGATTCGGTATCATCCGAAACGTCAATTACAGTTCCGAAATCACCGTTAAGCAGTTCAATCGGGTAAGAATAATTATTTGTTGTAATCATCACTCTGTCGTCTCTGGTGATGTTTTCTCTTTCGGGAAAGAAATGAGAACGGATCCATTTGTTATAATGTAACGCAGACCGGTTCGAATAAGAAATAACCATTGAATCATTTTCTGATCTGAAATCCGAGGCATTAAGATATTCTTCTAGAAAATCATCATGATAAATAATATCAATGTCATCATACTGATTCTCAAATGAAATGTCAGAGTATATTTTTTGATCGATAGAATCTCTTATTTCACCGGATTTAATAATAATTCCGCTCTCCACCTGTTGTCTTACTATTTCAGTTAACGTGAATTCCGATACTTCAAATCCGTATCCTCGTAAAATTTCGTCATCAATGGCGGGCGAAATATTTGTGTTGACAGGGGGTAACTGAGCCGGATCGCCGACAAATAAAATTTTCCTTTTTGGATTTAACCCGCCCTGGTGAACGTAGGAAAAAAGATCTTTTAGTAACTGACCGCTGCCGAAAGTAAAAAATTCCGCATCGGAGAATTGTCCTGATATCATTGAGGCTTCATCAATAATGTAAAGCGTGTCGGATTCGTCTTCATTGATTCGCAGCTTAAAACTATACTTAAAATCGTTTTTGCGCCCTCGTTTAGTTTCGAGCCTGTCAAAAGAATAAATTGATTTATGTATTGTGTACGCCCTTTTTTTTGTTTTATCGGTGATAATTTTAGCAGCTCTTCCCGTGGGCGCCATAAGTCTGTATTGTCTTTTCATTTTGTCAAAGTAGTCGGAAATCAGTTTAATCATGAAAGTTTTACCGGTCCCCGCATAACCCTTCAGGATAAATATATTTTCGGATTCATCGCTCATAAAGTCGATGAATAAATCCCAAAATCGACGCTGATCTTCGGTAAGAGTATATTTCACGGGATAAGTCATGCCTTGCTGTTAATCAAATATTTTAACAAATTATGAACGGAATAATAATGAGAATCACTGCACGAGTAAAGTAAACATATTCGTTGTAACAATATAAAAAAATCCCGGGAGTTTACCTGAAATGGGAATACGTGTTGTGAAGTTTAAAAAGGGAGATGAAAGAAAGGTTGCCAACCTCTGCAAAAAATGCATTCTTGAAATCAACAAAAAAGACTTAAGCAAAAAACAATCAGACTTACTCGTATATGAATTCTCTACAAAAGGAATAATACGTTATTCAAAACTTGCTGAAGTGTATGTTGCTAAAGATGGCGATAAGCCGGTAGGAACAGTTACGCTGTTTAATAATCAAATAAAAGGAATGTTTGTGCACCCTGATTACCAGATGCAGGGAGTCGGATTATTGATGCTGAAACACGTTGAAGATGTTGCTCTGAAAAACGGACATATATTCACTTTTCTGAATTCAAGTTCTTTTGCCATTGATTTTTATAAAAAAACCGGATATAAAAAAGTTAAAGTAGTGGATTCAATTGTTGGCGAACTTACATTAATGAAAAAGAAACTGATACACTGATTTAATATTATCAGCGAAGATTTATTTTACTCACCTCAGCAATAATTGGTAAATGATTTATGGAAAAAACTATCCTTGTGATAGGAGCCTATGGATTATTAGGTAGGTCGGTTGCTCAAAAGTTACTTTTAAACGGATTTAAGGTTAGAGTATTTGATAAAGATGTTTTTGGGTTGAGGAAAATTTTTGATAAAAAGTGTGACCTTTCATTTGGAGATGTTACTGTGAAAAGTTCGCTAAAATATGTCTTTGAAGATTGTTATGCAGTGTATGTAAATTTATTAAATGATATAAATGAAAGTGCGAACACCGGGAGTGAATATAACGGAATAAAAAATGTTTTAGAAACTGCTCTGGCTAATAATGTTCAGTGTGTTTCACTACATTCTAAAATTTATATTAATCCCGTAAATGCGCATGTTGATGGAATTGATACTCAATTAAAAACCGAGAACTTTCTTGAGCAATCAGGAGTTGCATATACGATTTTTAAAACAACCTCTTTCATGGATACTATTCCTTTCTTCATCAGAAAAAACAAAGTACTAATAACAGGAGAACAGAAAACAACCCACAGCTGGCTTGCCCTTGACGATTATACAAATCTTGTTGCTGAAGACTTTCGGAACGAGAATAAAATAAATAAAAAGATAATAGTACGCGGACCCGAAAAATTTACAATTAAAGAAGCCATTAAAATATTCATCGAAAAAGTTATACCTGATGTAAAAATAAAAAAAATATCGGGCATGAAGGAAATCGTTTTGGAAAAATTATCGAAAGACAATATGCTTTTGGAAAATCTGAGGAAGATGAAATATTTTAAAATGTTTGACAGAACAATTGAGCCTATTCCGCAAGGTGATAGTAACCATGAAATAAAAATTACCGGGACAACACTAAACGAATGGGTTGATAAGTACATAACCGGGATTAAGCAAAATGGAAAAGAAAATAAGTGAAGCACTGGGAATTCTCAAAACGGATATTCACCGTAATATCAGTTTTATTAATTTCATAAAAAATAATCCTGTTACAGGAATAGAGATAATCGGTAAAACAGTAATTGCTAAAGGCATCAGCGATCATGAGTGGGTTTATATATGCTGTGGGACGAAAAACGAATTAGAGCAATTATTAAATCACGCAAAAAAAAACCAATATTTCGCAGTGATTGAAGATTGGATGCTTCCGACTGTAGCAAGAGGAAGAGAAATTGAATGGAAACTGACAACAAGGAGGTACATTCTTCCTGATGTCATCGAAATAAAGAATATGGAAGCTCAGATCTCAAACCTCAGAACTGATGATGCGGATTACATTTTGGAGAATTCGAAATACAAAGATTTTCTTTCGGTTGAATATATTATTCAGAGAATTCAAAAAGGAGAAAGCTGTTGTCTGCGTGAAAAAGATAAACCAATTGCCTGGTTAATGACCCAGGATGACGGAGCTCTGGGTTTTTTAACCGTTCTTCCCGAATATCAAAAAAAGGGGTATGCAAAGTTATTGTTGAATGAAATCATAACCAGATTACGAAAAAAGGGAGAAATTCCTTTTGCTTATGTCGAAGATTCAAATGAAAAAGCCGTACAGTTAATAAATCGGTTTGGGTTTACAAAGGATCGATTGGTGCACTGGATCAAACTGGTTAATTAAACAATTCTGTATGACAGATAGAAATAATGTATTTAGAAGTAATGAAAAGTTAGAGGCAACAATTTTATCACTATGGCGGTCAAACGAAACAGAATGAAAGAGAATAAAATAATCCTGGTAGAGAAACAAATCCCGGCGCTTCTAGAAAGATTAAAAATGGAAGGAAGACCAGAAGCGCTTCCGCATATGGCAAAGTAGGGAATCAATGTTGAATATGCCTATGGAGTAGCAATTCCCAACCTGAGAAAAATTGCGAAAGAATTAGGTCGGAATCACAATTTAGCCATGGCGTTATGGGAAACGGGAATTCATGATGCAAGGATATTAGCTTCGATGCCCTTCGCCTGAACAATGCCGATTCATATACACGGCCGATGAAAGAG
>CAZEXO010000099.1:8944-12544 GCA_964516545.1 uncultured Melioribacteraceae bacterium | reverse complement strand
CGCCGAAGATATTGACGGCGAATCAATGATGTTTTTTCTGAACCTGGCGAAAAGTCTTAACAAACATATCATGGCGGGAATCATCGAACGTGTCGACGATAAAATTTTTAATACACTTTTTCACTTCGATAATAATGGGTTAATAACCGCGAGGTACAGAAAGATTCATCTTTTCAGCATGTCGGGAGAAGATAAATATTTTACTCCCGGTGATAAAACCATCATCACAAAAATCGATCAGGTAAAAATCGGGCTGAGCATTTGTTATGATTTGCGATTCCCTGAATTATACCGACGTTACGCGAAAGAAAAAGTTGATATATTAATTAACATTGCGAGTTGGCCTGACAAACGCTCTTTTCACTGGATAAACCTTCTAAGAGCAAGGGCAATTGAAAACCAATGTTTTATGGTTGGAGTTAATCGCGTTGGAACCGATCCTATTCATAATTATAACGGATACAGCGGTGTTTTCGATCCCATGGGAAACGAAATTATTCTGGTGAAGGATGAAGAAAAATTAATCAGTGTTGATCTTGATTTGACAATTGTAAATCAAACCCGGAAAACGCTTCCTTTCCTTGATGACATTAAAATGATCTAAACTAAAGACCGAACAATTTTTTAATTTCATCATTGCTTATACCTTTTATTCTTTCTTCCTCGGAAGATTTTTCTTTTGTTTGTTTTATCCTGCGGGCAAAGTTCTCGCATTTAATAACTCTGCAACTGCTAACTTTGGCAAATTCCATGACATTAAAATCCGAGGAGACAACAGCAATTGTTTTAGGATTTTTTGTTCGCATGATTGCAGATTTAATTTCGTCATCTGCCGTTTTGTTATTACAATAAATTATTCTTGTTTTAACAGTGGGGATTGCCTCGCCCGCGAAGCCATCGAAAAAAATAGTAACCTCCTGGGGAATTGCTGAGAAATAATTATCCGTCATGAAAGAAAGTTTTTCGCGTGAAGACTGCCGGTCCGATTTTTGTAATTCCCATAATTCAGGAATTTTCCCGATAAGATTATTTCCGTCTATGAAATATTCTTTTATCATTTTACCTTTCTGAAAAGGTTCCTGATCTCCGGGTAACTTTTATATCTCTGAATTCTGGAGATTTCATTCTCAATTCAAATCTGAATCCGCGGTAAATACCAAGCGGGTACCACGAAAAATTCATTTCCCAACAATGTAGATCTCTGTAAACTGTAATTGCCGGCGCGAGAAATTCTTTACGCATAAAATCATAGTTTGACCTTGCCGTGAACTTCCAGTTTTTTGTCAGGCTGAAACCTAAATTAATTCCTACACTGGATGAAATATTAATATTTTCAGGATTTGTCTTGTTCATGTTGTAACTATAATTCAGACTCAAATTCCAGGGTATGGAAAAATCTGGCGGTTCTTCATCATAAATGGAAATGTATTGTGTTGTCCGGTATGGATCGTATTCTTCCTCCTCTTCTTCTTCTTCGGAACTGCCTTTTAATTTTTCACCGCTTAAGGATGTAGAGACTGTCAGGTTGAGATTTGTTAACCGGAAAAGACCTCTTCCTTCATTCGCTAGTAGAGTGTTTACTTTTGTTGCCCCCAGGTAATCGTAGAAAGTATATGCTGTTGATCCTGAAAAATCAAGCAGCTCTCCAATCTGTGTTCTGAAGTTCACTCTGAGGTCCTGAAGTTTAAGACTATCAGCGGCAAAATTATAGCCTGAACTCAGGTTCAGATTGAGAAGTGTTATTTTCTTTTGTTGAGATGTGGTGTCAGTAAGATCTTTATTTGTTTTCATCTCAAACACATTACCGAGAGAAAAATTCATGCTTTGGCTCTCACCGCTTCCAATACCGTAAAACACTTCACTCTGGAATTTATCATATCTGATTATTCTTCCATCAACACTTTCATAACTATCGTAATACCCGAACTCATCCCGTGAAAAATCAGGACTCAGTCGATAGGATATTTGAGGTGTTAATGTATGCCTGAATGCTTCAATCCCGAGAATATTGGGCTGCCACATCCCGTATAATTTTGTAGAAGCAGATACGCTAACGTCGTATGTACGAAGCATATTTATTTCATGAATGTCGGTATAAACCAGTGAATCTCTGTAAGTTGTTTCCTGAGTTTCGGAATTGATTATTTCTTTAGTAACGTTTTCGATTCGTTTCCATTTATTATACCACTTCTCGTTGTAATTAAATGAAGTGGATATGTTAAAATATCCGATACGCGGTGAAGCGCCAATACTCGCTGTATGCTGAATTCCGCCGCGAATATTCAAGTCCCCTGATTTTTTTTCCCGTCTATTTAAAAATTTTCCATTATAGGAAATCCCGATGAGTTCATACCATTCTTCATCATTACGCGAAGAAGTGCTGCTTCTAAAGGGATAAAAAATTTGTTTTGAAAAACTCAAACTCGGCAGCTGTTCTGTTATTTCACCGCTGTTCAAATTTTGATTTCGCGAATAACTTAAATTCATACTCGCGCCGAAATCATCCCAGCTTTTACTGAAACTGGCATTCGATGTAATATTCTGATTGAGCAGGTCATTATAGTTATTACTATTGTTATTAAAATAGGTAACCGACTGGAAACTCAAACGGGCATCAAGTTTCATTGTAGGCGTGAAAGTATGATTATGGTTTATGTCAATTTTCCAGTCTTTGGTTTCATTCCTTTGCGGATCATTTTCTTCGCCGACTATGATATCGGAATAACCCGCGCTTATACTTCCTGTATAATTATATCTTTCATTGTACCGAAAATTTGCTTTCGCACCAAACCCTCCCCGAGTATAATAATCTCCCATCAGCGTCAGATCCATAAAATCATTCATGGCCCAATAATAACCGAAGTTTCTGAAATAACTACCCCTGTTAGCAGTTTCTCCGTATGCCGGGACAATCAAACCCGATCTTCTTCCTGTCTGATTCGGGAATACTCCGAAAGGAAGCGGAACAGGAATCGGTACCCCTTCAATATACATGAAAACCCATCGCGCAATTATCTGATCGTTTTGAATCACCTTCATACTCGACGCCTGAAAATGCGTATGCGGAGTATCGCTTTCACAGGTTGTAAAGAGTCCGTTCTCAATAAAGTAAGTATCCTTACTGACTTTTTTTACTTTTTCACCGCGATAACTAGTTGCAGCGTTTTTATTCTTTGCTAAAGAAATAAAACCTTGCTGAGTTTTAAAGTTATAAGTCAGTCTGTTTCCTTCATATGACTCACCTGCTTCAGACAACAGAGGAGTCTGAATAATCTTTGTTCCCGTTGAGTCGCTCGGATCTATAATACCTTTTGCTTTGATATCACTGTTCACGAAATTTACTTCAATCTCGCCGCTGTTAAGAATAGCCTGTTTGTATTTTAATTCGCCCTGCCCATAGAGAAACATTTTTTTTGATGAAAGATCGAAGATGAGCGAATCGCTTGCCTTAGAATAAATAACCGCATTAATATCAATTCTGTTTTTTGTTGAAGTCGTATCATTGGTTAAAGTTGAGTTGGTAACAGTTGTTGTTGAATCCGACAAAAGAAAAGAATGAAAAATAGTCTTACCATTCAAAGGGGAAAACCAAATCAACAA
>CAZEXO010000099.1:0-8934 GCA_964516545.1 uncultured Melioribacteraceae bacterium | reverse complement strand
ATCTCATAGGATTCGAGTGGAAGCCAATCCCCCGTTAAGCAAGAATAAATTTTGTTTACAGATGTGAAATTAATTCTATAATCGATAGAATACAAGCGCGGAGGCGCCTTTAATTCCAGCATTATTTTTTAACTTAGCAGGAATCACCCTGATTCTTTTTTTCATGGGCTCCATTACATTTTCAATCAGAGTGTTTGTTAGCGGATCGAAAAGAAAATCTCCGAAACCTGCTATTCCGCCCCCGATAATTATTGTAGTAATATCAAACAGATTTACAACAGAACTAAGCGCTATGCCGATCTGACCTGCTAATTCATTGATTACCTGGATGGAAAAGTTATCATTCTTCAGAGCTGCTTCGTGAATTAATTTAGGGGTAAGTTTCTGACTATCATTTTTAATCCATTTATTAAGAATGGAATTGTTTTTTTCCAACTTTGTCTTAACGCGTTCAACGAGATAATTAATTCCGGAGTAAGCTTCGAGACAGCCTGTACCGCCGCATTTGCATCTAACTCCGTCATACTTAATTTTCACATGTCCGATCTCACCGGCTGCGCCGGTTACTCCTTTGTACAATTTTCCATTAATTATTATTCCGCCGCCGACACCGGTGCCGAGAGTTACCATTAAAAAATCAGAATAGTTTTTTCCGGCGCCAAAAATCATTTCTCCTACTGCTGCGGCATTAGCATCATTCTCAACATAAACATGCGTCTTAAATTCTTTTTTGATGATGTTGCCAAGCGCAACAGAATTCCACCCGGCAAAGTTTGGAGGATTTTGAACAATTCCCTTTTTTGATGTGACTATTCCCGGCGATCCGATTCCGATTCCTTCTATCTCAACTTTTTTATTTTTCAGAATTTTGTGAATCCCTTTTTTAATCTGGCTGATCACGCTTGCCGGACCTTCGTCTGCATGTGTATCTAACTTGAATTGTGATTTAATCTTTCCTGTTTCAGAAACAAGTCCGAATTTTATTGTCGTACCGCCGATATCAACACCAAGTGAATATTTTGTTTTACTCACGTTCACTCCAAATAGATAAACTTAACAATTGTTTATTGTATCAAACGCAGGGTAATTTATGAAATACTTCTGAATTAATTCAGGTGCGGTAAGCGGAAATTAGTTCCGCCAACGTTGGCGGAACTAATTTTTTTAAACAATTTTGTTCTCTTCTATCTTTTTTATGATCGCCTGGGCTACTTTTAAGGCACGAAGCCCATCTACTCCGGTTACAACAGGTTCGCTATTTTTGCCGACACAATCAACAAAAAGTTGAAGTTCATGCTGAAGCGCGTTTATTTCTTTCAACTGTGGTTGTTCATAAACAATCATTTTTCTTTTTTCACCGACACCCATTTCACCGAAAGTTATCTTGCCTGATAAATCAACTTCGTTGGGATTTACGAGTCGAAAAATTTCAGTAACGCCGTCATTGAAGTCAAGTGATATATAAGCATCTCTCTGAAACATCCTCATTTTGCGCATGCGTTTCTGGGAAATACGGCTCGCTGTTACGTTGGCTACAGCGCCGTTCTCAAATTCAAGTCGTGCATTTGCGATATCAATGTTGTCAGAAACTACTGCAACCCCGTTAGCCTTAATATCCTTCACTTCACTTTTAACAAGACTCAGTATTATGTCGATATCATGAATCATTAAATCAAGAACAACAGCAACATCAGTTCCCCGAGGATTGAATTGAGCAAGTCTGTCAGTTTGAATAAACATTGGATTCAATTCAATATCTTCCAGGGATACGAGAGCCGGATTGAATCTTTCGATATGTCCGACCTGGAGTTTTAGATTTCTCTCCTGAGCAAGTTTAACAATTTCTTCACCTTCCTCAATTGAGGCCGTGATGGGTTTTTCAACAAAAACATGCACTCCCTTTTCCAGGGATTTTTTTACCAATTGATGATGTGCGCTTGTGGTCGCAACGATAGAGACAGCATCAACACTGCTCAATAATTCTTCGAGTGTTTTGTAAGCAGTAACATTAAACTCATCTGATATCGCTTGCGCTTTATTCACATCGATATCATAAATTCCCTTCAATTCAGCATTCGAAACATTTTTCAGGAGTTTGGTATGAATTTTCCCGAGATGTCCGATTCCTATAACTCCAATTTTTACCGGATTCATTTTGCTTCACCTGATAATTTTATAAAACCAATAATTTTATCATAACCTCCGTACTCGGGAGGATTATAAAAAAGAAAAATATAATAATCATTATTTGTTTCCCAGAAATTCCCCTCAAGACTATTCCAATTAATGTTTGTGACAGTACCACCTTGCTCATCGCCGGTTACGTAAAGATAATCGTAACGTCCTCTTTTCAGTTCAACGTCAATTTCATAGAGACCGGAATATTCTTCTAATCTATACTGCGGTAATACCTGCCAGTTATTGAATGATCCTGTCAGATAAATATTATTATAAATTTTTTCAGGCGGACGAATGCTGAACTTCACAAAAAAGTAATCGGATTCATAATCTTTGAAATTTGTGAGTTGGCTTCTTCCGTTCAGGTCTCTGCCGCCGTAAGTATAGATTCTCGAAATTTCGATTCCGTCGATTTGAGCATCAAACATTGCAGAAAAAAATCTACGTGTATCGCGAAAATCAGTCGAGCGATATTCATTTCCCGGTAAAATGTCACGCGCTGCAAATTTAAACCTGCGGGATCCGTCCCATTCATAATATCGGTTATCATCATATTCATTTTTAACAACAATGTAGGGATATTCAATCACATGATTTTTTACTATCTCAACGAACTGGACTTCTCCCGGATAAAGTTCATCGGGTAAGATAAATTCCGCGCTCACCCTGTTTGTTCTTGAATAAATTCCAAAATCGGATGATGTGTTCTCCAATTGATCTTTTGTGATTTGCCCTATCATACTTAATTCGGGTTTTACTACATAAAATTTGCCAGTAGCATAAACATTACCGTTCCCTGTTTCTGTTATGTTATAAATCCACTTTCCTGAAAAAGGGAATGTAACATCGTAGTTGGGAAAAGAATCGGAGTAATGATAATCCGCGCCTTCAATTGACGCTGGAAGAGTTTCGAACCATAAACTATACGCAGTGTTATATCCCTCATTAGCAAAAAAAGCTGATTCATACGGAGTCCAGTTACGATCACAAAATTTGAACTGGATAATCAGATTAGGCTGATATTCAGCCTCAATATCAAATTCGATAACAAGGTTATTCTTATTGCCTTCTTCAGAATACATTACGATTGGGAAAGCATCTTCATAATCAGAGCTGTAAGTTCTCAAACTCTTTATCGAAAAATCATTCGCGAAAAGAGTCTGGTATAAAAAAGAGGCGAGCACAAAACCGAGAAGTAGATTTTTCAAAATATTTCAGCGCATTTTATGGATTGAAAAGGGATAAAAATTTTATAATTCTGACCATCGCGCGCAGATTCCAGTAACAAGCCGTCATCGTTTGCTTCGATGAGTTTTCCTGTTTTAAAAACTATTTCGTAAAAGAAAGGTTGTTCGTCTTTTTTCGTGCCATATACAACGCCATAGTTTTCAAACATAGTGATATTTATTGTTCGATCGAGATAGTTTGACCAATCCATTCTCATAATTACTCCTTAATTCTAATTGTTAGAACCAGTCCGGTAATTTTTTCAAACAAAAAGTACCTAAAATTCAGATGTGATACAAAATGAAATGTAAATTATGGAATATGTTTTGAAGTAATAACCCACGGACTAAACCATGGGTTATTAAAAGAATGAAAATTAATACCTTACTTCAACATCACCACCGGAAGTTTTACAATGAATGCGATCACCCCCGCCGTTAACTTCACCTTCGAACTTGCGCTTTGATTCGGTAAATACTTTTGTGGCATCAAGATCGCATCTCACTCTTCCCCCTGATGAGTATAAATACAAATCACCTTTTAAATTTTTCGGCACCCGTAAATTCACATCGCCACCGGATGTTCTTAAATCAATTCCTTTATTCTCGCCAAGAAATTCGACACTGACATCGCCACCCGAAGTTGAGGCTTCAACTTTACCGGCATTAATAGTAAGCTCAACATCACCGCCACTAGTTGACGCTTCAACATCACCCTTCAGAGAACGCCCTTTTATATCGCCACCGGACGTTGTAAGTTTTGATGCGCCGGTTTGATTGCCGACAATAACATCACCACCTGATGTATGAATTCTAAGTTCGCCGACTGTTTCCACTGTGTTAACATCACCTCCGGATGTTTTCAGATCAATTTTTCCGGACACCCGGTCAACGTCAATGTCGCCCCCGGATGTTTTAACATATACGTCAAATTCGTAAGGAATTTTTATTTCAATCTTACTCGACATTGATGAAAACCATCCCGAGAAAAATCCCCCCCCTTTTCTCTCAACAATGACTTCAACACCATCTGAGGTTTTTCTAATATCGATTTCAAGATTATCTTCAGCTTTTCGGTTACCAAAAACTTTGACGTCTACTTTATTATTATCCCAGTTTTTTATATTAACATCGGAACCTTCGGCCTCAATTCTCAGCAACTCACCCTTTTTTACATCAAATGATTGCTCCGCGATTATTTTACTCTGCGCCTGTGATTGCGTTATCGCAATTGTGATGATTAAAAATATAACTGATAAAAAATATTTGAATTTTGTGTTCACCTTAACCTCCTTCGTATAAAAACTTGCTGGTTTAGACTGGATTATGAAGAAAAGGTTGCACCAATTACTTATCTTTAATCCCGGTTTTGAAAAACTTTTTTTACAATGGGAATTAATGTCCGGACAGAAAAAAGCTTATATAATCCTTCTCGCCTTTTTTATTCTGTCAGCAGATTTATTTGCACAGAATACCTATTCCTTTCAACAATTTTTTGAGGAAGGAAAAAATTTGGTCACATCCCCCAAAAACTGGAATGGAAGTGACTGGTTGAAATTGGGAATAATTCTTTCCGCCTCTTATGGAATTATGCATGCCGACGAGGCAATTCGTACGGAGATTCAAACCAATCAACAGATGCGGGGAACAATTCCAATTGAGTTCGGAAGAAAATGGGGAGAACCAGTAGCCTCTGGATTAATTGTTGGATTTCTTTTATTACATGATGCTGTAACAGATAATAAAAAAAACCGCAACACTGCTTTTGAAATAATTCAATCACAATTTTATGCCGGATCGGTCGACCAATTGCTGAAAATCGGATTTAGCCGCGCCAGGCCTTACATGGAAAAGGGAGCGTTCGATTTTTCTCCTGTTCAGATTGATGACGATTTCTGGTCTTACCCTTCGGGACACACGACCATGGCATTCGCGCTGTCAACTACGTTAGCGCAAAATGTTAATTCAGATTTAATGAAAATTGTATGTTTCATTCCGGCATTCATGACTGCATACGCAAGGATGTATGAAGACAAACATTGGGCTTCAGATGTTTTTGTGGGCGCGTTCCTAGGATATTTTACCGCAAAGTTTTTTAAGGATTTACACGCATCAAAAGAAAATATTCCATCCCCTGAAAATCATACTCCGTTAGTGAATTTCAGATTACCATTTTAACAGATCGCGACTTACCTGGAAATACAAATACTTTATAGAAAAATTTATCTCATGCCGAAGGGAAATAAGTTAACACTCAGCTCATTTTCACTTTTAGCAGTCCATTTCTGTCCAGATATTCTATCCAGTCTTTTGGGTGAACACCCGGATTAATAGTTTTCAGGTCTTCAAGAAGTAAATTTTCGTCGACGGCTAAAAGATTTGCAATAAACAAAGTGTTTTCTACAGTGAAAGTCTCGAAGTTCATTCCGCTATAATTATTATGCATAAAAACCGCCTCAGCGGTTCTGTCGGGAAATCCCCAAAGAGTAAGAAAATAAGCGCCGACTTCGGAATGTGAGGTTCCATAAATTTTATATTCTGCCGTTGAATAACGCGTTTGATTCTGTTCCATGTAGCTGAATACAACATCCGGGTAATCATCGATGGAAAGCATCACCAATTTTCCGATATCATGAAATAAACCCGCTATATATGCGTCTTCCATCATTTTGATTTCGGCATTTGCATTAAGATAAATAATTTGTTCGGCGAACTTGCCTACCCTGTTACTGTGAGTCCAAAGATCCTCAAAATATTTTCTGAACTGCGGGCTGATTTTGAATTTTGCAGAAAGATTATCGAAAAGCAGAAGTGATTTAAGAATGTTCACTCCCAGAATATTTATCGCCTGAAGAACATCGTTAATTTTATTTCTCAATCCGAAAAAGGGACTGTTCACCAGGTGAAGTACTTTAGCGGTGAAAGCCAGATCGCGCGAAATTATCGAACTTATTTTGTGGAATGATAAGTTGCTTGATGTGATTTCTTTTTCAATCTCGAGATAAGTATCAGGTAAAATCGGTAAATCGCCGATGTTATTAATCAGTCCTATTAATTGCCCGTCATGAAGATACTTTGTCATTTTTGCTTTTTGTTCAAAGCTATTAGCTAATTTTTTCGACTCGAAAGGAAATGACAACAACTGGTGAGCGTATTTGTACAAAGTTTGCAGAGTGGTTTTATTTTTTTCGTTACTGAAGGCAATTATAAAAACCTGGGGAAAATTATTCCGAATGGATTGTATCTTATAAAATTCTTCTTTTCGGTCAAGCGAACAAACAGCAATTTCAACTTCGTTATTATTAAGAATATCCAGCGCCTCGTCCTCATCAGAGGCAAAGTGAAGTGTATTCCCGGAATTAAGTTTTTTCAGTTCATCTTCCGGAAACTCTCCCGGATAATTTTCGTTAGTAAAAATTAAAAGTTGTCGGCTCATTTGTCCACCTGAAAATCATGATTTTATAGTTGCTGAATTATAATCGCAATTTTCAAAAATTTATTGACGGTTGTTAGTAGGAATAATTGAGAATCAGGTTACAATCTAAAGATAATTACAGAAAATTAAAAGAGACCGAATCGGATAAAACTACTACCATTCGGATTCTTTTTCTCTCAAGTCCAGCTAACGATAAAATTTGGTGACCCCACTTTTACAAATATTTTCAATACGCCGGATTAACCGTGTTCAGCGCTGAATCTTCGGCTATCCCTTTTATTTCAATTACTCCTCCAACGAATAGAATATTTGTAGTTGTTATCGGAAGACCGGATGAATAATATAGACTGCAACTCCCGAAACTCTGCTATTATTACATTTCCCCGATTCATCATTTATCGAAAATTTCTGGGCACAACTCATAATTGTTTTATTTCATTGTTGAGTTTACTAATCGCATCTTTAGCGTCACCGAAATACATTAATGCGTTCGGATAGAAAAAGAGTTCGTTTTCTATACCCGCGTAACCTACATTCAGTGAGCGTTTGTTGATCACAACAGTTTTTGCATAATCGGCATTAAGAATCGGCATTCCGTAAATAGGGCTTGATTGATCATGACGCGCAGCAGGATTTACGACATCATTAGCGCCGACAATAAAAGCCACATCTGTGTTGTTAAAATCATCATTAATATCCTCGAGCGCGAAAAGTTTATCGTATGAAACCTGTGCTTCCGCGAGAAGAACATTCATATGACCGGGCATACGACCCGCAACCGGATGAATTGCGAAGCGCACATTAATCCCCTTTGCCTCAAGAGTATTTACCAAATCACGAACCGCATGCTGAGCCTGAGCAACAGCCATTCCATACCCGGGAATAATTATCACATTGCTTGCAGCATCAAAAATCATGGCAAGTTCTTCGGAATCTACCGATTTAACATCACCTTTTGGAGATGTTCCGCTTGTCGCTGGTCCGCCAGACCCGGCTGATTCCCATCCGCCAAGTAATACATTCATTAATGAACGGTTCATTCCACGGCACATGATAAGTGTTAAAATTATTCCCGAAGCGCCGACCAACGCACCAGCAATTATTAACATATTATTATTTAACACAAATCCTGTCATGGCAGCGGCTAAACCAGAGTATGAATTCAATAATGAGACTGCCACAGGCATATCTGCCCCGCCAATTGGTAATACGAGCAGAACACCGAGTATTAGCGAAACACCCACGATTAGTAAAACTAATTCAATCTGAGTATAATCAATTACAAATAAAACGCCGCCTACTAGCACAGCCAGAATTAATAATGCATTAATTGGATGCTGACCGCGATATTTCACAACTTTCCCCGTCACTATTCCCTGAAGTTTTCCGAATGCAATTAACGATCCCGTGAATGTGACCGAACCAATCAGAATTGAAAGAATAATTGTGATCAGAACAGAAACCTCAGGCGCGGCAATTGCTGTAGAAACAGTTGCCGCATTTGTATCAAATATTAAATGATAATATTCGGCAAGAGCAACAAGTGCTGATGCGCCTCCACCAAAACCATTCAATAAACCTACCATTTGCGGCATGCCCGTCATCTGAACTTTTGTTGCCATTAATGCGCCGATCGTTGAACCAATAACAACACCGATTATAATCCACTCGAATGTTAAGACACGCTGATCGAGCAATGTTACAATTATCGCCAGAAGCATCCCAAGAGATGCTAATGCATTTCCGTTACGTGCAGTTTTGGGTGAGCTTAATTTTTTAATTCCGAAAATGAAGAGAATTGAAGCCGCTAAATACACTAAGTATAAAATTATCTGCATTGTTCACTCACTTTTTCTTAAACATTTTTAACATTCTGTCGGTAACCAAAAATCCACCGACAACATTTATCATCGCGAAGATTACGGCGACTAACCCTAAAATCGTACTTATTGTAAACTCTTCCATACCCGCGCTAAGCAACGCTCCAACAATTGTTATCCCCGAAATAGCATTTGAGCCTGACATCAGGGGTGTATGAAGAGTCGGCGGTACTTTTGTTATTAACTCAAATCCCACAAAAATTGCCAGCACAAA
>CAZEXO010000098.1:0-12804 GCA_964516545.1 uncultured Melioribacteraceae bacterium | reverse complement strand
GAATAAGGTTACCATTGCATCCAGAGGATTTGAAATGATTATTACTTTTGACTCAGGCGCGTACTTTTTAACATTTTCGGCAACCGTTTTCATGATATTGGCGTTGGTTGTTAAAAGATCATCCCTGCTCATTCCCGGTTTTCTCGGAATTCCGGCTGTAACAATAACAAGATCAGCTCCGGAGATATCTTCGTAAGAATTTGTGCCAGTCAGAGTAATATCAAATTTATCAACGCGTGCACTTTCGGCAATATCCAAAATTTTTCCCTGGGGCATATCTTCAACGATATCATAGAGGACAACATCGCCAAGTTCTTTCTGTGCGATCAATTGAACCAGAACACCGCCTATTTGACCGCCACCTATAAGTGCTATCTTTTTGCGTGCCAATTTATTCTCCTAAAAGTCTGTTGGAAATTATTTAGTTATTGAATCGGGAGCATTCTAACGACTGATTACTTAATTAAACAAATGATCGGAAAGTTCCAAAATGTCAGTCACCGGAACAACATTATTTGAATAATCTTAGTGAAATTACTCTCCGATGCTCATCACAAGTATTGTTTCTGTTCCGCTGGAAGTGAAGTTATATTTAAGCTCGTCAAGGAATGATTTCATGATATGAATACCGCGCCCGCTATCTTTAAGAATATTTTCAGGTGCTGTCGGATCTGGTACTTCTTCCGGTTTAAAGCCAGCGCCTTCATCCTTAAACCGTACCTCTATTTTTGATTCATCGGCTTTAACCGTTATGGTGACTTTTTTATTCCTGTCTAATTTATTACCATGAACGATGCTGTTGGAGACCGCTTCTGCAGCGGACAACGTGAGGTTATTCTTTTGAGTTTCATTAAGTTTGAAATCCTTTGCGATTGCCTGAAAAAACTTCTCAACTTCAGGAAGAATTTCCGGGTCACTTATAATTTCTTTTGAGTATTCTTTAACAGCCAAGATTGTCTCCGTCAATAAATTTATTTCCTAACTATAACCCGCTAAAAAATAGGATTACTTCAGAATCTTTTCAAGAATATTTTTTGTTTATTTAGAATAACCAGTTGAACCTCAGATTGAAATTTATATTTTCCTGATTATTACCAGCCTCGGTGTTAATAAATTCATACCATCCCTGAAACACTAAACTAAGCTTTTCGCTCGTGTTAATTATTATTTCCGCCGAGGGACCCACACTCTCATATTCTGTCTGTATAATTTTTTTAGATTTTTCATAACCATAGGTCGTCAGAGAAAAATATTTCATTCCGAATCCGATCTGGTAATTTTCTCTGTGAAATTTTATTATCGGTTCAGCATAAATTTCCTGTAGATATCTGAAAGGACGGTTTGTGAAGTTACTCCATACGAAATCGCCTTGTTCCGACAACTTCACATAGCCCTCGATATCAACCTGGAAATTTCGATTCAGATTAAATGATAATGAATCGGATATAGAAAGTCGCCGGAAGGAAAAATCCTTCAGATACGGATTAAACTCTCTGAAATCATAAACCGTATAATCAGCCATTACAGATGCTGTCGTAGAATTTCTTAATTTCTTACCCAAATAATTGACACCGGATGTCAGTGATAATACCCGCCTTATATTATTATTCGAACTCCTCTGCGCAAGAATATAAACCAGGTGATTTATGCTTCCGTCAACTCTTACGAATAAACTTAGAAGGGCATTAATCTGGTGATCATATTGAAGACGGAAGATTGTCAGCAGTTCATCCCTGTCGTCAAAGTTCAGGCTGCTTGGCGTGTTATATACTATTTTTCTGTGTAATATACTGGTGTGAATTTTATTACTCTTCGATAAATGGAACTCACTGCTTAATGAAATCGTGGTTTGCTGAGATTTGTTATTTTTCTGGAATTCCAGCTCCGATCTTCTATCATAAAAAACTTCGTTCGCTCCCGGAATTTTTTTTGCAAAATGTTTTTCTTCACGTTCGGAATATGAGATTCTAAGCTGCACAGATAAAGATTTATAAGTGTAACTAAGAGAAGAAATAAAATTAATTCTGTATTCCTTAATATCTGTGTCAAATGAATTAGTTGAGATGTTTTCGGGATTTATATATCTGGTATTTCGGTCAATGTCGCGCCAGTCAATCCTTCCGAAAAGAAAAAAAAGTATCGACGAGTTTTCAGGAATAAGCATCAGTTGATTTTGCAGGTAATAATTTTGTTCGTTCCGGCTTTGTATGTTGTTTTTTATATTAAAATAGTTTCCGGTAGTTGAATCAACATTGAAATAAAAATCCTTTTTCTGTTCGCTGTATGAAGCCGTCAACCTGTTTATCAGTGAGTTTTCAAACTGATTTGAGAGGCTGACACTTGCAAGGCGGTAAACATTTTTTCTGGGAGAAATGTCTTCATTAGTAAAACGAGCTAGTGAACTAATATCAAAATCACTTATTCGGATACTGTCGATACCTAGCTCAGCGCCGTAAACATAACCTCCGTCCATTTCATTCATTTGGTTATTTCTTGAAATTCCGGCGAATGGAACAAAGTTAATTTTTTCAACCGGAGTTATTCGCGAATATAAAGTTGAATGAGTGATCGAAATCTGGTTAATTCCCAGGTTTCGGTTATCAGAATAAATATCATTGTTCAGAGTGAAACCGGCTTTAATGACGGGTGAAATTTCATATTCACCAAGAAATGAAAAGTAATGTTCATCCCGGATATTTTTATTTGTTGATTGTACTATTGTTGAGCTGTAATTTTCCTTTAGTCCAAGGAAAAAACCTTTTGTGGCGAAGTTGTAATTTATCAAACTTCTTAGTGTGTAAATATTCAGTTTTTTTTCAAAGGCCGAATTGATTCCTTTGTCAGAAAAATTATACGGAGAATGCAATAAACTATCGCTTGTTATTTGAGCACGCGATAGCGAGAAAAAAAAGAAGAGAAGCATTATATGATAAAAGCATTTCCTCAATCATTAACTCAAGAGAAATTTTTCTAAATAGAAAATATTTCGCCCCGTTTTGGGATTTCAACATTTTTAAACCCGGCGGCATTCAATCTAGATCTTAAATTTATCTGTGCATCAAGATCACCATGAACGAGAAAAATATTCTGCATTCTGCTGCGATCAAATTTTTCTAGATATTGTAATATCTCATTAGCATCAGCGTGGGCACTGAATGAATCCATTATCTCTACCTGAGCATTCAGTTTTCGTTCTTCGCCGAAAATTTTTACAACCTCTGTTTTTTCAATAATCTTTCTGCCCAGAGTATGTTCAGCCGCATAACCTACAATCAAAACAATATTATTTGGATCCTCGATGTTATTACTTAAATGGTGTAAAATTCTTCCGGCTTCGCACATTCCCGAACTGGAAATAATCATGCATGGACCGGATATTTCATTCAGTTTTTTCGACTGTTCAACATCTTTGATATAATGCAATTTGTTGAATCCAAAAGGGTCTTCATTGTTAAGCAGAAACATAGCTGTTTCATTGTCGAAACATTCAGGGTGTAGCCTGAATACATCCGTAGCGTTAACCGAAAGGGGACTATCGATATACACAGGAATACTCTTTGTCAGTTTTTTATCAATTAATTGGTGTAATGCATAAACAAGTTCCTGCGTTCTTCCTACGCTAAAAGCCGGAACGATAATCTTTGATTTATTCTCAATTGCCCGGTTGATAATAGCGGCCAACTGATTTTCCATATCGTCGATATTATCATGATATCTGTTACCATAAGTGCTTTCACAAATAAGATAATCAACATCGGGTATTTTTTCAGGGTCTTTGAGAATAGGAAGATTACATCTGCCAAGATCACCGGTGAAGGCCAGTTGAATTATTTTCCCATCCTCTTTGATGTTGAGCAGTGTGACTGCCGAACCGAGAATATGACCCGCGTCGAAAAAAGTAAATTTTATATTGCTCGTTATTTCGAATTCATGGCGATAATTTACACCGACAATTTGTGAGAGTGTTTGGAGAACATCTTCCTCAGTGTAAAGCGGTTCAAAAAGATTTTGCCCTTTTTTCTTTCTTCGTTTATTAACAAACTCAACATCTTTTTCCTGAATGTGAGCGCTGTCCCTCAACATTACTGTCGCTAAGTCTCTTGTTGCAAAAGTTGTATAGATATCTCCTCTGAATCCCTTCTTTACAAGTGTCGGTAGATTTCCCGAATGGTCGATATGCGCATGAGATAAAATCACAAAGTCAATTTCAGCCGGGTTAAAAAAATCAAATGTTCTGTTTAACTCAAAAGCTTCCTTTCTTTTTCCCTGGAACATGCCGCAGTCCAGTAAGAATGATGATCCGTTTACTTTAATATAATGAAGTGATCCTGTAACTGTTCTGGCTGCACCGATGAACTGAATCTCCATAAAAATTCCCGTTAGTTAATTGATTATGACTGAATTATTTATTGGAAATATAATAAATGCGAGACGTAAATGATAACGCTGGATTTGAATTCATCGGTTCTGATGAATTATTTTATAATTTTTATACCCGAAATACAATTCCTTGGTCGCCGTTTTAACTACTGTGGCGATTGGAACAGCGAGCAACATTCCAAAGATTCCCATTAGCTGACTACCGATTAAAATAAGTACAATAATCATTAATGGATGAATATCGGTACTTTTTGAAAAAACATTTGGCTGGATATAACCATTATCGATAGTATAAACGATAATAAACATTAATACAATGCTAGGTAATCTTGAAAAATCTCCGAATTGTATTATAGAAATTATTATTGCCGGCAAACCTCCGATAACAGGGCCGAAATATGGAATCAAGTGACCCAATCCGGCAACCATACCTATGGTCACAGAATTTTCAATGCCCAAAATAGTGAGACCGATTGCTGCTAAAACGCCTACGATAAACGCATCAAATATCCACCCTCTTACGAATCGACCAAGTTGATCGCTGATTCTTTTTATGACCCAATATGCAACCTCGAAGTAACGGTTGGGCATAATATTCACAATTCCCTTAATTATTTGGACACGGTCTTTTAAGAGAAAGAAAGTCATAAAGGGAACAATAACCGAGATTGCCAGAATTGAGAAAAGACTTGATACAATATTGCTGATGTTATTAATTGAGTTATAAAAGATATTAGAAAAAAAGCCCTTCACCTTCTCTACAAAAGCAATGGAGTCAACAAAGGGAATATAATTCTCAATTAATTTTTGGATCTGCGCTAACAGAAAATTCACATTTTGCTCATTTACATTTTTTACTATCATATTCATCTGATAAATGATTTTTGGGATTAGGACAGAAAATCCAAAAATCACAATTCCCCCTGTAAGAAAAAAAACAGCCAGAATTGTTATCAGCCTGTGAAAGCCTTTTTTTTCCATGAAATTGATTAGCGGATTGAAAATCAGGGCAAGCAGCATTGATACAGACAACATTATGATAATATCTGAAAAGACATACATTAAGTATGAGACCACAAGTATCAGAATAATAAGTCCGAAGACTTTCCAGATTTTTTTAACAGTATTTTCCGATAATGTCATATCTGATCAATATCTTTTTCTTAAAGATAATATTTCTATTCACAATGTAAAATACAATAATGGCATATGAAAGTTCAACTCCGGAATAATTTTCGTATTAAGATCATATTCATGTCTTCCGAATTTTATATATTATCGGTGCTAAAAATTTTATAAATAGTTGGAAGATAAAATGGAAGATTTTGATCTATTGAGGAATATCAGAGCGAAAGCATCTGAAAGAAAAAAAACAATTGTATTACCTGAATCTCATGATGACCGCGTTCTTAAAGCAGCCGAAATTTTGGTGAGCGAAAAAATTGCTAATGTTATTACCATCGGCGATGAAGATAAAGTGCGCGATGCGGCAAAACGACTTGGTGTAAATCTCCAGGGAGTGAGAATAATTGATCCGGCTAAATCAGAGCTTACGGGAAACTACGCCAATATATTTTTCAACATGAGAAAACACAAAGGTGTAACAATTGAACAGGCTCATGAAATATTGAAACGAGATGTTTTCTTCGGCGCCATGCTCGTAAAAGAAGGGGTAGCTGACGGATTCGTTGCTGGTTCAACAGCCTCAACCGCAGATGTACTGAAAGCCGCTATCCAATGTGTGGGAATGCCCGAGGGAATGTCGATAGTATCAAGTTTCTTTTTAATGATAATGCCTGAAAAAGTATATGCATTTGCTGACTGCGCTGTTGTTCCCAATCCCGATGCAAACCAATTGGCAGATATAGCTATAGCCACAGCCGATAATTTTAAAGTCCTAACCGACGAAGAACCAAACGTCGCGCTTCTGTCATTTTCAACCAAGGGGAGCGCTAAACATGAATTAGTCGATAAAGTTCTTGAAACTCTGAAAATAATGAAAGAAAAACGTCCCGACCTTAAAGTTGACGGTGAACTTCAGTTCGATGCTGCGGTTGTCGAATCAATAGGAAAGAAAAAAGCTCCCGGAAGCGAAGTCGCCGGTAAAGCAAATGTATTAGTATTTCCTGATCTGCAGGCGGGAAATATTGGTTATAAAATTGCTCAAAGATTAGGTGGAGCTGAAGCTGTTGGTCCGGTAGTCCAAGGTCTGAGAAAACCACTGTTCGACTTAAGTCGCGGCTGTTCAGTGGATGATATTGTTAACACTGCTGCAATCGCTGTTTTAATGTCACATTAAGAAGAATATTTAATGGGCGGGAATCATCATCCGCCCAGCTTCCTCATATTGAACTGAAAAGAATTTCTTCATGTTTAGCCCAGAAATATGGAGGAAAGTTCAATGAAAAAATTCATTCCCGGTTTTGTCTTATCTATTTCACTTCTTTTGTTTATGAATTATTCTCTGAGAGCAAACGAAAACGGATCAGAGGTAAAAAATCAGATTCATGATATAAAAGTGATTGACATTAATGGTGAAGAAGTAAGTATGTCGGTCTACAAAGGCAAAGTATTACTGATTGTTAATGTTGCCAGTAATTGCGGATACACACCGCAGTATGAAGCACTGCAGTCACTCTACGTAAAATACAAAGAGAAGGGATTTGAAGTTTTGGGCTTTCCGTGTAATGATTTCGGCGCTCAGGAACCCGGTACGAATAAAGAGATTCGCGAATTTTGTTCAATCAACTATGGAGTAACATTTCCTTTATTCAACAAAATAAAAATAACCGGAAAAGATAAATCGCAGTTATTTGAAAGGTTAATAAATAGTCCCGCGATTGAGAATGGCGAAGTTAAATGGAACTTCGAAAAATTTCTCATCTCAAAAGAGGGGAAAGTTGTTAAGAGATTCAGGAGCGCTGTAAAGCCGTTATCAGAAGAAGTGATAAAAGCTGTTGAAGAAGAAATAAAAAAATCTACCAAGCGATGAAATACTAATTATCAATCTCTTCTTTTACTTCGAGCTTGGCGGCGATTAAATCTTTGTGGTAAAAATTGAAGTTACCATTTATAATTTTAAGAAGGTGTTCTTCGTAAGGATTGAGAATTTTATCAGCTAGCACAATACGCCAGAGGTTTTTAATTATTTCATACTTCTCTTCGTATGTGAAATTCTTGTTAATGATATCGGTGAATTCATATAAACTTACGCTGCGGCGAATTTGAGCTTCTGATAACTCAATTAATTGTTTTACATCTTCATCAGTAAGGGAAAAAGTATTTTTCATGATGTAGTAAATCTGAGCCATTTCTTCACCTGAAAAGTTATCGTCTGAATTAGCAATTTCAAGAAACAACGCACAGGTAGCTATTTTTAATTTATCGTCATTCCTGAAATTAGATTGTTCGGTGCTATTACATGTTTGCGTTAAAATATTTTTAAAGAATTGCAGCATATTCACCTAAGTTGTTTCTGGCAAAATTACGAATGTTTTACGAAATTTTTGTACAATTCTTTCGAAACAAGTTCAAAAGGGAATAAGAATTACAGTAAAAATTTTTCCTTGAATCAAAGAAAAATGTTGTAATAGGAAATGAAGATCACAATTTTTTTTTTGATGAAAAATTAATAACAGTTTAGTTGAAAATGGTCTTTCATTTTAAAAAAATTTGGTTATCTTTGATCTCATATTTTGTTCTGAGTCAAAGAGAGAATTAATTTTGCAAAATATTTTTTAGATGATTGCTTCATAAAGTTATTTTTTTTATTTTAATTTTTACTTGAGCCCAATCCAATTGTGATAATATTTTGATGATCATCGTGCAAATACTCCTTGCTCGACAATAGGTAGTTATTATACAATTGATATTGATAAAAATTTAAAAAAGGGAGAGTTAAATGAAGATAGACCGTCTTTTTACAGCCCCAGGTAAAGACCCCTTTGAGTCCATCGAGTTTGTAAATCGTGTTTCAGAAATTAAAAATCCAAACGGAACAACAGTCTTTAGAATGGAAGATGTAATTGTGCCTAAAGGGTGGTCGCAAGTTGCCACTGATGTAATTGCCCAGAAATATTTTAGGAAAGCAGGAGTACCGCGTTTATTAAGAAAAATTAAAGAAAATGATGTTCCAAGATGGCTTCAGCCTTCAGTTGCCGACACAAAAAGACTGGAAGAATTACCTGAAAAGGAACGTTATACATCCGAAACAGATTCCAGGCAAGTCTTCACGCGTTTAGCAGGAACCTGGACATATTGGGGATGGAAAGGCGGATATTTCGATACTGAAGAGGATGCAAAAGCATTTCACGACGAATTAATTTACATGTTGGCAAATCAGTTTGCTGCACCCAACAGCCCCCAGTGGTTTAATACCGGTTTAAATTGGGCATACGGAATTAATGGTCCTTCTCAAGGACATTTTTATGTAGATTATCAAACAGGTGAACTAACAAGTTCGGCAGATGCTTATACTCATCCGCAACCGCATGCATGTTTTATTCAATCATTGAATGATGACCTTGTCAATGAAGGAGGTATCATGGACCTTTGGGTTCGTGAGGCCAGGTTATTCAAATATGGTTCCGGTACCGGAACAAATTTTTCCAAGTTGCGCGGCGATTCCGAACCCTTAAGCGGCGGCGGAAAATCTTCCGGACTGATGTCATTTTTAAAAATAGGAGATCGTTCGGCAGGCGCCATTAAATCCGGAGGCACCACACGAAGAGCGGCTAAAATGGTTACTCTCGATATCGATCATCCTGATATTGAAGAATATATCAATTGGAAAGTAAAAGAAGAACAAAAAGTTGCATCAATTGTAACCGGTTCAAAATTATGTAATCTTCATCTCAACAGGATAATGAAAGCCTGTTATGATGAACATCCTGAAAATGACAGGTTCAATAAAAAAACAAATAAAAGATTACACGAAGCAGTATTAGAAGCACGAAAAGCATTTATCCCCGATAATTATATCGAAAGAACTATACATCTGGCAAAACTTGGTTTCAGATCAATTGAGTTTCCAACTTACAACACTGATTGGGATTCGGAAGCTTATGTTACTGTCTCCGGTCAGAACTCAAATAATTCGGTGAGAGTAACAAATGATTTTATGAATGCTGTTCTTAATGATGACGATTGGAATTTATATTGGAGAACAGAACTTAAGAAGGCGGAAAAAGAGAAAAGATATGCTAAACCATATAAATCCATCAGAGCAAAAAAATTATGGGAAGATATAGGTTACGCAGCCTGGTCATGCGCTGATCCCGGATTACAATTCCATTCAACAATTAATGAATGGCATACGTGTCCTGAGGATGGATCTATTAATGCATCGAACCCGTGCAGCGAATATATGTTTCTTGATGATACCGCCTGTAACCTGGCTTCTCTCAACCTCGTAAAATTTTATGATGATAACAACCATACTTTTAAAGTAGATGATTATCGTCATGCAACCAGACTTTGGACTGTTGTTCTTGAAATAAGCGTTATGATGGCTCAGTATCCGAGCAAAGAAATTGCCCAACGCAGTTATGAATTCCGTACACTCGGACTTGGTTATGCGAATCTCGGGTCTTTATTAATGCGTCAGGGAATTTCATATGACTCGGCAGAAGCAAACGCAATTTGCGGCGCTATCACGGCAATTATGCATATGCGTTCTTATGCAACTTCCGCTGAAATGGCAAAACAACAAGGAACATTCATGCAGTATGAAAAAAATAAGAAACATATGCTGCGTGTTTTAGCTAATCACAGAAGAGCAGCTTATAATGTTCCCAAAGAAGAATATGAAGGGCTGGCAATTTATCCTAAAGGAATTAATCCTAAATATTGTCCATCTGATCTCTTGGAAGCTGCCCGCGAGGATGCAGATAAGGCTTTGGAATTGGGCGAGTTGCATGGTTTTAGAAATGCTCAGGTTACCGTTATTGCGCCAACGGGTACTATAGGACTCGTTATGGATTGCGATACAACCGGTATTGAGCCTGATTTTGCTTTAGTAAAGTTTAAAAAACTGGCAGGTGGTGGTTACTTTAAAATTATTAATTTGTCAATTCCGCCGGCGCTTGCAAAACTTGGATACAGCAAAGATCAAATCAAAGAAATTGTTAATTATGCAAAAGGCGCCGGTACACTTGAAGGATGTCCGCATATCAATCGCGAATCACTGAGAGCTAAAGGATTTACTGATGAGATAATTAATAAGGTTGAAGCCTCATTGCCGGGTGCATTTGAAATCGGTTTCGCATTTAACAAGTATACTTTGGGCGAAGAGTTCTGTAAAAAATCACTGAAAATCCCCGATTCCAAACTCAATGATTTTAGCCTTGATATTCTTAGCGAACTCGGATTTAAGAAGGACGAAATCACCCGGGCAAATGACTATGTTTGTGGTACTATGACAATTGAGGGAGCTCCTTTCCTTAAACATGAACATTATCCTGTTTTTGATTGCGCAAGCAAATGCGGTAAAAAAGGATCGAGATACATCAGAACCGATGCGCATATTCAAATGATGGCCGCTGCTCAACCTTTTATTTCGGGGGCAATCTCCAAAACAATAAATTTACCTAACGACGCTTCTATTGATGATATTCAGAATGCTTACATGATGTCCTGGAAACTCGGACTTAAAGCAAATGCGCTTTACAGAGATAATTCAAAATTATCTCAACCGTTAAACTCAATTTCCGAGGAAGACCTTGAGGAAATTATTCATGAGAAAGATGAAAACGACATAATTAAAATTGCTGAAAGAATTATCCACCGCTACATTGCAAAAAGAAGAAGATTACCCGACAGACGTTCCGGGTTTACCCAAAAGGTGAAAATAAATGGTCAGACGGTTTATCTGAGAACAGGCGAATATGATAATGGTCAACTAGGTGAAATATTCATCGATATGCATCGTGAAGGAGCGGCTTTCAGAAGCTTACTTAATTGTTTCGCGATTGCAATTTCACTCGGACTTCAACATGGCGTTCCGCTTGAAGAATTTGTTGATGCCTTCGTTTTTACAAGATTCGAACCAAGCGGAGTTATTACCGGGCATAACAGGATTAAAATGGCTACTTCAGTTATTGACTATATTTTCAGAGAACTGGCTGTTACATATCTTGGCAGGAATGACCTTTCTCATGTGGACGATGATAACAGCGGGAGACTCATCCCATCAAGTAATATTGCCGAACCTGATTTTGAAAGTGAAGAAGTTGTAAGTGAACGCATGATTGAATTGGATAGAAAGGAACCTGTTGAAATTGAAGTTCCTTTAAATGGTGGAAATGGCAAAGATGTAAGAAGCAAAGCACTTTCTCATCAGAGACAAGTTATCAAAGCTAGAGAAAAAGGCTTCACAGGTGATATTTGCCCGGAATGTCAAAGTATGACTATGGTACGTAACGGAACTTGTCTTAAATGTACAACTTGCGGAGCTACTACCGGTTGCAGCTAGGATCAATTGATCGAAATTTACAGGGGACAGATAACGTCCCCTTTCCTTCATACCACGGGTGAAAATCTTGACTTTTGAACTCAAAAGCAATACATTCACCATCTTAATTCAAGAGAAATGATTAAAAAAAACTACGAAATAGTAGAAGAAAAAATACTAAAAAAGTGTCTTGAAACAGGACGAAAGCGTGAAGAATTAGTATTAATTGCTGTGTCTAAAACTATGCCTTCCGAAATTATCAATAAGGCATTTGAATTTGGTCTTTTACATTTTGGCGAAAATAAAGCTCAGGAGTTCAGAGATAAAACTAATGGTATTGACTTACCGATAATCTGGCATTTTATTGGGCATCTTCAGACAAATAAAGTAAAATACATTATTAAATCGGCTGAATTTATTCATTCTGTTGACTCGGTGAAATTGGTTGAAGAGATTGACAGAAAAGCATTAAAAGAAAATAAAGTTCAAAAAGTTCTTTTAGAGATTAATACGTCCGATGAAGAATCAAAATTCGGTTTGAAAGAGGAGAGTGAAATAATTTCTGTTCTTGAATTTTGTAAAAACTGCGGGAATATTAATCCGGTTGGATTGATGACAATGGCGCCATTTGTTGATGACTCAGAAGTTATCAGAAAATGTTTTAGAAAACTCAGAATCCTCAAAGAAGACCTTAACAAACATGGATTCGGGTTGCGTGAATTATCCATGGGTATGACAAACGATTTTGAAATCGCGATTGAAGAGGGAGCGACGATGCTTCGAATCGGTTCAGCGATATTTGGAGAACGAAATTATTAAGGCAGAAAAAATATGAAGTTCTCAGCATACGGTATTAAAAATCAGGAATTCGGTAAAAGCGTAAGAGGCTACGACAGAGACGAAGTGCACGCTTATCTCGAAAAACTTGCAGATGAATATGAGCAACTTTGTCAGACGAACGCGGGATTAAGCGC
>CAZEXO010000097.1:7382-12993 GCA_964516545.1 uncultured Melioribacteraceae bacterium | reverse complement strand
TCCGTTCCGGCGATTTTGGAAGTATATCCGCTTACAAAATGATATTGCGCCTGAGCGGGGCTTAAACGTGCAATCGGAGGCATTACGCCCGATGCATCGCATGTTAAGAAAATTACATTTTTCGGATGATTATTAGTGTAACCGCTTTCAACAATGTTCGGAATAAATTCCAGCGGATAAGAAGCGCGGGTATTTTCCGTGATGATATCATCGTCAAGATCAATGTTTCGCGTTACCGGATCGTGAACAACATTTTCCAAAATTGTTCCGAAGCGATGTGTGCAGGCGTAAATCTGCGGTTCATGTTCAGCACTGAGGCGAATAACTTTCGCGTAACATCCGCCTTCAAAATTAAAAACGCCTTCGTTACTCCAGCCGTGTTCATCGTCGCCGATCAATTGTCGTGACGGATCAGCCGAAAGAGTTGTTTTGCCTGTACCCGACAACCCGAAAAACAAGGCAGCATCACCATCTTTTCCGACATTTGCCGAGCAGTGCATAGGCAGAACATCCTTAAAAGTAAGGAGGAAGTTAAGAACTGTGAACACTGATTTTTTTATCTCACCGCCATAAAGTGTGTTTGCTATAATCGCCATGCGCTCGGAAAAATTTAACAAAATTCCGGTTTCGGTTCTTGTGCCATCGATTCGTGGATCGAGAATAAATCCAGGAAGACAAATAACCGTAAACTCTGGGATAAAATTTTTCAACTCATCACGATTATCTGTTGTGATGAACATATTTCTCGCGAACAAATTATGCCAGACTTTTTCTGTGATTATTCTTATCGGTAATCTGTAATTGGGATCGGCGCCTGCATAACAATCCAACGCAAATAATTCTTCGCCCTGGCAGTAAGCAAGAACGCGTGAATAAACCTGATTAAAAGTTGTAGGAGAAATCGGACGATTATATTCACCCCACCAGATTTCATTTTCTGTTGATTCCTCGCGGACAATATATTTATCGCCTGCAGCGCGTGCGGTATGTTTTCCTGTCTTTACAACAAGCGGACCTTGTTTTGATAATTTAGCTTCATTTCTGAAAATAATTTCCTCATACAAGGCTTCGTCGGGAAGATTCCAGTAAACTTTGTCAAGGTTAGTGAAGCCGAGATTTTTTATCCTGAAATCGGATGCAAGCTCCATCGCTTCTTTTGATGCCGGGGTATTAAATTCTAAATATTTCATGACCAGTCCCTCACTAATTTTCTGTCGCCAATATAAAGTTCATTCGGAGAATTCGGATCCAGCACCCATTTTATCCGTTCGATTCCTTCGGTGATGTCTTTTATCGTTCCGCAATAACTAACGCGCAAAAAACCGTCCATCCCGAATTCAACACCCGGCACGGTAAGCACTTGGACTTTATCAATGAGAAGATTTGAAAGTTTTGTAGAATCCGCCATGTACGCCGAAAAATCCGCGAAGCAATAAAATGTTCCGCCCGGTTTTGTTACTTTCACTCCATCGAATGATTTGAGGCGGTCAATGAGCACGTTGCGGTTGTTCTCAAGCGTGACGCGTAAATTTTCCACGCATGATTGAATGCCGTTCAACGCGCCGACAGCCGCTCTTTGAAGTAATACGGATGGTCCTGAAGTTTGATGACCCTGAATGTTTGCCATCACCTGAATTAAATTTTTATTTGCAACCGCCCAGCCGATTCTGAATCCGGTCATAGCATATAGTTTGGAAACGCCGTTTATAAGAATCAGTTTGGAGTTGATGGAAAAGTCTTTTGCATATTCATAAGGATTAGGAGCGCGTTTACCGTCAAAAATAAGTTTGTGGTAAATGTCATCCATGATGAGGTATATACCTTTTTTCTCACAGAATTCAACAATCTCTTTTATAAACTCTGCCGAGTAAACTTCGCCGGAAGGATTGTTGGGACTGTTGATAATTATTGCTTTTGTGTAAGGTCCAACGCGTTGTTCAATATCCTTCATACGCGGATGAAAAGAACCGTCTTCAGCTTTAACCGGAACAGGAATTCCTCCACACAGTTTTATCATATCGGGATAACTAACCCAATACGGCACAGGAAAAATTACTTCTTCCTGCGGATTTAAAATTGCCTGCAGAGCAACCATAATTGCCTGTTTGGCTCCGCCGGAAGCAATAACATTTTCCGGTTCAACTTTTCTTCCGTAATTCTCTTCGGTGTACCGGATTATCGCCTTTTTCAAATCGGGAATTCCATCAGCCGGAGCGTATCTTATTTCGCCGCTGTTAAGTAAGGCAGCCGCTGTTACCAATGCATCAATCGGAGGTTTACTTTTAGGTTCACCGCCTCCCAGGTGAATAGCCGGATCTCCTTTCTGTTTGAGAATGGCAAACTTCTCATTTAACGCCAGAGTAGGAGACGCTTTAATTGATTTTGCAATTTGACTTATACTCATTATCTACCACCATAATTTAATTTAGCGTAAAGGAATTATTCCTTTCAGTTAATATTATGAAATTTTGTTAAAAAATCGGGATGGAAACTGACTTATTCAAAGCCGGAATACAAGATAATGGATAAAAGAAGAATGTCAAGAATAAAATCAGGTTTATTAAAGACAATTACTGGTTGGTGAACACATTAATGGAATTAAACATACGTTTGTATTACAAAATCTGTTCGCGCATTTTTCGATATCTTTATCAGCAATAGCCTGTTCGTTATCTTGATTAATGATTTTTCCGACCAGGCGTTAGAACAGATAATCATAAATATTTATCTGACGAACTGTTCCATCAATATAATTCTCAAGCGGGTTGCTCGTGTTTGTGTTTAATGATCTTATCCAACTGATTACCGGCTCGCGCCAATTCATGGAAGTGAATTCCGGGGTGGAATCGTATTGCTGGAGACTGTTATCGGTATAATAAAGATAATCAGTAATGAGTACTTTATACACGTTGTTGTTATTCAGAACAGAACCGTCGTTTAATTGATAATTATTCCTTACATCCAAACCGCCGACAAATAATCCCAAAGAAGAAATTGTGTTTTTTATCTGACTGCCTGTTAATTCCAGTTTGATAATATCATTGTCAAAAGGCAGTACGCCGACGATGGTAGCCAGTGTAATATTACCTGACGGAATTCCCTGACGAACGCCTCCATAATTAGATAGCGAAATTTGTGCGTCGGTAAAAGTATTGAGCCACGAGTCAGCGATGAGGTTTTTGATTTTTTGAGAATTTTTATCGATTCCTGTTTGCGTATAACCAATAACTTCGGCAAGTTCCGCATTCATTGATTGTTGCCACCGCGAAACAATAGTTTGTATTTCAGGATCAGGAGAATAGCTAGCTGAGTTTTCAAAAATTTCGGCATCAAGATTAATTAATGTGTTTGAAAGTGTGTCGTAATTTATTTCAACATAAGCATAACTAAGCATGCCTGAACGCGATTCGAACAGGGCAAAATCTTGTGTCTCTTCTAGATAATATAAATGACTATGCCCGCAGCCAACAATTGATATATCATGATTTCTTATTGTTGAACGCATTGTCGTCATTTCCGAGTGAGAAGCATGCGCGAGAAGAATTAACAATTCAGCTCCCTGATTTTTTACGATGGGAACTACTTCGTTTAGTGCATCCGAATAAGACATCAGTTCGAGATTTTTCACATTTTCCGGAAAATTAATTTCTATTGTTGTACTTGATGTGAGCCCGATAATTCCGATTTTTATTCCGGCTCTTTCAATGATGATATACGGCTGTGCGAATTCAGGATACGTTCCTGTGACAGTGCTTTTAAGATTTGCCGCAAGGAAAGGAAAATCAGATTGGGAAAGTCTTGTTCTCAATCCATCCTGACTAAAATCAAATTCATGATTACCGATTGCCGCCGCATCATAACTCATCGCGTTCATTATTTCAGTCATAGGTTCACCCAAAAACCATGTTGATATAGCCGGACCCGTCCACATATCGCCACCGCTGAGAACGAGATTGTTTTCATCAACGATATAATTATGATTCTGTTTCCACATGGTGAACATTCCCGCCGCGCCGTTATGGGTGCTGGTTGGTTCGAGCCATCCATGTTCATCATTTGTGTAGAATATTTTCAGAGTGACTTTGTGGTTATCATTACCGGGTTCATTCGTTCCATTTTCATTGCATGAAACGAAGAGGATTAACAAAATAAACGGTAAGCAATAAGATATTTTAGAAAGTATTTTTGGGTGCAATATTTATCCACTGAAATGTTTGCAGCTAAAATACAAAAAAAGGCTGAAGTAATTTTAGTAAGCAGACGAATAATTTTATTCTGAAACTAAGCGATGGATAATATTATTCGTCCACTTAACAGTTTTTTTTGCTAATACCAATTCACGAAACTCAAACCTTCAGACAAGTAATTTAGCCGAAAACTTGAGAATTTTGGGTTGAACAATTTTCTCAAAATCCTTATAACTCATATGGATTAATTCTGTGTGAGTTCCGGCATTGAAATAAATTTCCTCGTCATCGGTTAGTGATTGCGCAACAAAGACTTCCATATCGTATAAGTTTCCGAAAGGCGGCATTGCGCCTACTTCACATTCCGGAAAACGGTCTTTGAATTCCTGTTCATTCGCCAGTCTTATCCTTTCAGCGCCGAGAGCGAATTTAAGTGCTTCGAAATCGATTCGATATGAAGCCGGAAGTACGGACATAAGCATTTTTCCATCAACTTTAATCAGAACAGTCTTTGCTAACTCTTTTCCGTTGATATGAGCAGATGCCGCAATTTCCTGCGCCGTGTAAGCTATTGAATGTTTGATGGAAACATACTTCACTTTTCGCGAATCAAGGTAGTCTTTCAATATTTTGCTGGGCATGTTAACCTCCTGAATAATTATTAAAAGAAACAGGATTGGTATTTATTCAACAATTCTTATTAAAGAAACATTCAACAAGCGGATGGAAAATTATCAGTTGAGTTGGTATATCATTATTACTATGCCGCCGATATCAAAACTTGGAACACCCTGCTCAAATGTTATACTCAGAACATTTCCTGATATTGTGCAAGGCATTAACATTGTTTCTCCGTCGGATGTTTTTGTTAATGTTGATTCGGAATATTCCCATGTCCCGGTCTCTGTTTGAGTGCCGTGTGGAGTTGTGGAAATTGCCGAATATGTACCGTTTGCATTAATAATCAGAGTTTGTGACAAACCGATTTCATGGGGAAGATAAGTATAACTACTTCCCTGATATGTAATACGCATTTCCGTTAAATTCCAGGAACCGACTAAAGGGCTGTTTGATTCTACCGTATCATCACTGTCACAGCTTAAAAAGACTAAGCTGGAAAATAAAATCACAATGAAATTTGAGATTATTTTTCGCATACGATCTCCTTGGTTTTATTTTAGGATTATAATCGGATGATTCAGCAGAGAATAAGAGATGAATAAATCAATAAGTTATTAAAGGAGTAATAGAAGAAAAATTTAAAAAAATAAAAAGCGGCTCAATGCCGCTTCTAAATTATTGTCTGGTAAATGTTAAATCATAATTACCCTGAAGACCCATCTCGTCAGCGCCGATATCCTCAGCGTCAACAGTTGTTACCAGTTTATTGTTGTAGCTCGTCTGAATTTCAGGCAGGGTGATGT
>CAZEXO010000097.1:0-7372 GCA_964516545.1 uncultured Melioribacteraceae bacterium | reverse complement strand
CCTTCGGATAATACGAATGGCCACACTGTTGAAGCCTGTTGACCCGCGATAACAGTAACCATGGTAATTGTTGTAGCATCTGAATACCATTGTCCGTTATCAACCGATACCTCACCGTTCATCTCCCAGGTTGCCGTGTAATCACCGTTGGCAGTTGTAACTATGGTTGCAGAAACTCCGACAGTTGATACCGGCAAGGTCAACAGAAAGCCCTGGAACATTCCGGTTACATGAGTTAAAACCCAGGTTCCCACAAGAGGGTTAGTCCCGGGGTCATTAGGATTATCGTCCTTACTGCAGCTAGTAAACAGTAAAAATGAAGCTACCAGCGGTATTAAAACAAATGCTCTGAAAAATTTTTTCATCTTTTCTCCCGTATCTGATTTATATGAAAGCTTTTTGAATGAGTTGCTAATTTAGGTTATGAATGTATAAAGACTTGTGTTAATAATCAATGCAGCAAATGGGAATAATTTGTTGACGAATCATTTTTCTGCTAATTATCGTTTCTATCTCCCGGAGTTTTCTTTATATTATTTCTAAAAATAATTTAGAGGTAAACGGGGATGAACTATTTTATTGGAATTGACGGTGGTGGAACGAAGTCAACTTGTGTGGTAACTGATTATAATTTACATGTAATCTTCAAAGCCTATGGCGGACCGACTAATTTTCTTACAGGAAACCCCGATGAAGCCGCAGAGAATATTTTTGATCTGATCTGCAAGATTAAAAATGAACTTATTGTAAATGATGAGGATATTGCTTCTGTCTGTATTGGTTCCGCCGGTGCAGGACGCGAGGAAGATATTACTTTCATTACGCAAAAATTTAACGAGATTAAGATTCGTGAGAAATGCAATATCAAAAATATTCATGTGGTAAGCGATGTGATGATCGCTCTGGAAGGGGCCTTCCGGGGCAATGCCGGAATTGTACTGATTGCCGGAACCGGATCAATCTGTTACGGAAAAAATTCAAAAGGTGAAATTTTTCGTGTCGGCGGAATGGGTAAAATTCTTGGTGATGAAGGCAGCGGTTATTCTCTCGGAAACAAAGGATTAAGAATTGCTCTTAGAAGTTATGACGGGCGATGCCTCGCGAAAAATCTCATGAATGAAATTTTCAGTTTTATGAGCGCGGAGTCTTCTGCGGATGTAATCAAAAAAGTGTATAAAGAAAATTTTAGTATCGCCTCCATTGCTGAGGTAATTCTTGCAGTGGCTGAAAAAGGTGACGAGGCGGCTTTGAATATTTTACATGAAGAATCCGAGGAATTACTCATGCACCTGCACGCGATCCTTCCACGATTAAATGAGTCCGATAACAAACTTGTCTTATCCGGTTCATTGCTCGCGAATAAAAATATTTACAGTGACATTGTTACCAAAAGGATTAATAAAATTCTGCCGGGTATTCAAATTGTTGAAGCAATGGATTCTCCGGAAATGGGCGCTATTATGCTGGCGAAAAAGAAATTTGCCTGAAATAATTCTTCTGTCTATTAGTTTAACAAATGAGTTAACTTTCCAATTGTATTTTTTAAGTATCAGGGTGAATGATGAGCGAACAAATTAACGAAAGCAAACTCACCGGCTGGACCTGGGTGCCGACACTCTATTTTGCTGAAGCGCTTCCTTATGTAATTGTGAATATTGTTTCAGTTGTAATGTATAAAAATCTCGGTCTCTCAAATTCCGATATTGCTTTGTACACAAGCTGGTTGTATATACCCTGGATTATAAAACCGTTTTGGAGTCCGCTGGTTGATTTGTTCAAGTCAAAAAGAAGCTGGGTGATAATTACTCAATTATTTATCGGCGCAGGACTTGCCAGTGTTGCGCTTACAATTCCAACCGAAAATTTCTTTCAATACACCCTGGCTTTCTTCTGGATCATTGCTTTCGGTTCGGCTACTCATGATATTGCCGCTGATGGATTTTACATGATTGGTCTTTCGGAAAACAAACAAGCGTTCTTCGTTGGAATAAGAAATACTTTTTACAGAATAGGTAATTGGTTTTGTCAGGGAGTTCTGGTTATGCTTGTCGGAATTCTTGAGGAATCAAGCAATATGAAATTAGCCTGGTCAGTAGCTATCGGAGTAACGGCAATCATGTTCGTTCTGTTTTTTATCTACCATAGCAAAGCTTTACCGGAAGAGAAAATTCTTTTATCCGACGAAAAGAAGAATCATAAAAAAACATTTCTCAAAACATTTGCATCATTCTTTAATAAGAAAGGGATAATCGTCATACTTTTATTCCTTCTGATTTACAGACTCGCCGAAGCGCAGCTTGTTAAAATTGCCTCGCCCTTCTTTCTTGATTTGCGTGAAGTTGGCGGTTTAGGACTTAATAACATTGAACTCGGATTTATTAATGGAACCGTGGGATTAATTGCATTAACCCTGGGAGGAATTCTCGGCGGTTTTGCCGCGTCACGAAACGGACTTAAATATTGGCTTTGGTGGATGATTATCGCTATCAACATGCCCGACGCGGTTTATATTTATTTGTCTTTTATTCAGCCAGAATCTTTAGAAATAATTGCCGCCTGTGTTGCCGTTGAACAATTCGGTTACGGATTCGGATTTACAGCCTATGTTTTATTCATGATCTACATAAGTCAGGGAGATTACAAAACCAGCCATTACGCAATATCAACCGGATTTATGGCTTTGGGAATGATGATTCCCGGCATGTTCAGCGGAATGCTTCAGGAAATGATGGGCTATCAACTGTTCTTCATCTGGGTTATGGTGGCTACTATTCCCGGATTTGTAATCGCTAAATATGTTTATATTGATCCTGAGTTCGGTAAAAAATCGGACGAAAAAAAATAAATTTTATTATTGATAAAACGATTCTGTTTTATTGATCGTCTAAGGCTCCAATAATTGGGAATAATGTTGAACGAATTAATAATTGAAGTAAAAAATCTCACGAAAAAATTCAAAAACCTTACCGCTGTTAATGATCTGAACCTGAATGTCTACCGTGGTGATGTGTTTGGGTTTTTAGGTCCTAACGGCGCAGGCAAGAGTACAACCATTCGAATGCTTCTTTCATTAATCAAACCGACTAACGGTTCCATTAAACTTTTCGATAAGGATTTAAAGAAAAATCGTAACGAGATTTTAAGAAACGTGGGAGCGATTGTCGAGAAACCGGATTTTTATCTTTACCTGACTGCGTATAAAAATCTTGAAATACTCGGCAGAACAATCGGGTGTGATGTTTCAAAAAAACGAATAATGGAAATGCTTGAACTTGTCGGTCTTGCGGAACGCTGGAACAGCAAGGTGAAAACTTATTCGCACGGAATGAAACAACGGCTTGGAATTGCGCAGGCGTTACTTCATGATCCGGCTTTAATAATTCTTGATGAACCGACAACCGGATTGGACCCGCAGGGAATGAAAGAAGTCCGCGACCTGATTTTGCGGCTAAGCAAGGAAAAGCAAAAAACTATTTTTCTTTCCTCCCATATCCTCAGCGAGGTCGAAATTGTCGCTTCCAGAATGATCATTATCAGTAAAGGTACGACAAAAGTTGAAGGAAGCGTAAAAGAACTTTTAACAAACGATGAGATGAAAGTTGAATTCGATGTTACGGATGTTGAGAAAGCAAATAACCTTATTGCCGAAACCAGGTGGTCGGAAAATAAAAGAGAAATAATAAATAACAGACTGGTCATTAATCTCCCGGAAAAAGAGATAGCATCCCTGAACAAATTGTTTGTTGAAAAAGAAATTGAAGTCAGCTCAATTATTCCTTCACGCTCACTCGAAGAATATTTTCTGAAAATTACCGAGGGGGAAGTATGAGCGCGTTGATCTTTATCGAATTACAGAAAATATTTAAAAAGTGGCGTACTTACATCGGCTTTCTCGCAATAGGGCTGATGGTTCCAATCATTCAGATAGCTCTTTATTTTGAAGGAGACGCCTATGTAAACGCTATTACAAGACGACTTCAGGATACGTTTTTAATGACCGGCAATCTTCTTAATGGTTACTTAATCGGGCATCTTGTTTTAAATTCACTGTTCATTCATATACCGTTTTTAATTGTACTTGTCGGGGGCGATTTGTTGGCCGGTGAAGCAACTGCCGGAACTTACAGACTTTTAATTACACGACCGGTATCGCGTTTCAAAATAATTACATCCAAATTTATTGCCGGTATAATCTACACTTTTTCGCTCATGGTCTTTTTAGGAGTGATGAGTGTGGTTTTAAGTCTGATTATTTTCGGCTCCGGTGATTTGCTGGTCTTTTCGGACATGATTATTATTTTTTCAGCAGATGATGTTGTATGGCGTTTTTTACTTGCTTACGGTTTCGGAATTATAAGTATGATTAATGTTTTCGCCTTATCATTTCTGGCTTCTTCTCTGGTTGAAAATGCTATTGGTCCGATTGTCGCTTCAATGGCTGTGATAATTATTTTGTTCGTCTTATCGGCACTTGATTTTGAATTTTTCAGAGTTATGCGACCGTACATGTTTGTAACATACATGAACGAGTGGAGTCAGTTCTTCAGATATGACATTAATTACCAGGAGGTCTTGAAATCAATTATTGTTCTTCTTTCGCACATTGTCGGATTTTACGGAATTACACTTTATTTATTCAATAAGAAAGACATTTTATCCTAGAGGGCACATGAAAAAGATTACTTTAATTCTTCTGATGACTATTTCAATTTTCGGACAGACAAATGATCCTTATAAAATCCTGGAAAAGGTTAAAGATAAATTCAACGGGATTAATGATTACTCGGCGGATGTATCAATCAAACTTGATGTATCATTTATTCAAATGCCTGACAGAAAAGCAAAAGTATATTTTAAAAAGCCCGACAAATTCAGAATTAAATCCAATGGTTTTGCCATGCTTCCAAAACAGGGAATGAATTTTTCACCTGTAATTTTCCTGAGTGACGATTTTGATGCTCTATATGTAAAGACAGATACGCTTGACGGAACTAATGTGGAAATAATAAAAATTATCCCGCGAAGTGATTCATCCCAGATTATTCTATCAACGTTATGGATAGACACGAAAAATAATGTTATAAAAAAAGTTGAAGCCAGCACCAGTGATGCCGGAAATTTTGAAATACAATTTTATTATTCGAAAGAACTTAAATTCGGGTTGCCTGATGAAATGCGTTTTTCGTTTAATATGAAAAACCTCAGACTGCCGAATATGTCCCCCAAAAATCATGATGATAAGAAACAAATGTTTGAGGGAAAAAGCGCTGAAGGAAAAGTGATTATCAAATACTCGGGATACGAAGTAAACAAGGGCATTGATGATAAAATTTTTGAACAGGATGAAAAATAATTTTTAAGGATGACATCATTCATCAAAATGTCATCCCTGGAATTACAATTATCTGTCCGCCCAGTAATAAGAACCCAGAAACCCAATCTTTGTTATATCCGCCATAATATCGGGATTAATTCTGTAAATAGTATCGCCGGTTTCGTGATAGTGCAAATGCGGACCGTTTGAAAAAAATGCTGCTACTGAAGCTCCTTTAAGATAAAAGGGAGCGAAATCGGAAGAACGCACTCCTATGTTTTTTATTTCCGAGAATTTCCGGAGCGTTCCTACATGTTTATCGGCATTTAAAAGTATATTTCTAATTTCAGGATTCTGTATCGAACATGCATAGTTTGTGGCGTCTCCCTCGCCGACCATATCAAAGTTGAACATCGCATCAACTTTAGAAAATTGCCCGGGAATGTGATCGGCAAAATAACCGGAACCTCTTAATCCCTTTTCTTCACCCCCGAAGAGAACAAACATAATGGATCGTTTGGGTTTGATTTCCAGTTTTGAATAAGCCTCGGCAATTTGCATAACAACAGCGCTTCCACTCGCGTTATCGTTCGCGCCGTTAAAAATGTGTCCTGCAATTTCACCGCAATGATCAAAATGTCCTCCGATAATAACGCACTCGTTTTTGAGTACGGGATCACTTCCCTCAACATAACCGGCAATATTATAACCTGTTGCGTCGGGATGATACTCGGCATCAACTGAAAAAATAATTTTTATGGGAAGCGAAAACGAAACAGGTTTCTTTTCATCAGTCAGTTTTTTCTTCAGTGATACGCAAGTGAAATTTTCATGATTGAGAATTTTATCCGCAATATTTTCATTTATTTCCGCAGGCATAAAACCTTCGATATAGTCGCCGTTAGGATTTGCCTGTACTATCGGATAAATATATAGTAAGCCGACAGCGCCTTTTTCGAAAGCTGTTTTCATTCTGTAGCGATGCTGGTCATGTTCAGTAAAAGAATTGTCGTTTGTCTGAGGTGTTCCCCTGAAACACATTACAACTTTTCCTTTCACATCAACATCGGCGTAGTCGTCGTAATTTAATTCGGGAGCTGAAATTCCCCATCCGACAAATACAATCTCGGATTGAATATTTCCCCGGTCGCAATAACCCAGAGGGAGAAAATCTTTTGCTATCTGAAGATTAAGCGTGTCATCCTTCGGCAGGATAAAACTCATTTCAGCCGAATGAATTTTTAAATACGGTTCTGAATAAGACTGGAGATATCCGTCGGTGATACTAATTTTTTTAAGTTCCCATTCACTGAATTTATCAGCAGCCCATTGAGCGGCTTTTGTATAACCCTCATCACCGGTGAGTCTTCCTTTAAATTCCTCTGAAGATATTTTTTTACAATATGAATAAACATCATTTGGATTTATTGAAGTAAAGACCTTCTGCAGCTTTACATCCAACTCCTGAGAATAAATTGAAACAATTGAATGGAAAAAGAGAATAAGAGTTAAAAAGTTTTTCATAATTAGCCTGAATTTGATTTTGCTTTTGGAAATATAAAAAAGAATAGAATTGTATGAGGCGTTTTTTTGTTAAAGTCCCGTAAATTGATTCTTAAAACCAAATCGAGTAATTTAGTTTCACTAAAAACAAGACATAAAAAGTACGGGAAGATAAAATGAAAATTCATGAGTATCAGGCTAAGGAAATCTTTAGAAAATTCAACGTTGCTGTTCCCAAAGGTGATGTAGCCTACACAGTTGACGAAGCCGTAAAAGCAGCAGAATCAATCGGCGGTAATATCTGGGTAGTCAAGGCGCAGATTCATGCAGGCGGACGGGGACTTGGAGGAGGAGTCAAAATTGCTCGAAGTATTGATGAAGTGAGAAGTTTTGCCCAACAAATCCTTGGAATGACACTTGTTACTCATCAAACCGGACCGGAAGGAAAAATTGTAAGAAGACTTTTAATCGAACAGGGAATTAATATTGATAAAGAATTATATGTTGGAATTACATTAGACAGGTCGCAATCAAAAAATGTATTCATGGTTTCAA
>CAZEXO010000096.1:12821-13204 GCA_964516545.1 uncultured Melioribacteraceae bacterium | reverse complement strand
ATTCTTCTCTTATTTATCTTACTTTTTTTGTCTCACTAATATAGGCATAGAGGGCAGGATGCTGCTGATTGGTAATTTTAATTTGATTTATTAAGCTAAACCTGTCATTTCGATACGTCCGAAAAGCGTCGGACTACTCAATGACCTCGAAATTGATCGGTTTTCGAGTGTCCCACAAGTGAAAATATGAAATTGATGGGAAGCATCGAGAAAACAGCACGCTCTTACTTTAATCAACAACAACCTGCGAAGGCAGACCCCCGCCCTGAGTAAATAGAAATATTTTTATTTCCTGACAAGTGATTTCAAGTATTCTTTCCCGACACCCGACTTAAAATACTTTTCTCTTTCTCTGGCTTTCTTTCCGTCTTCTGCTTTTTCTG
>CAZEXO010000096.1:0-12721 GCA_964516545.1 uncultured Melioribacteraceae bacterium | reverse complement strand
GCGTACACTGTGTACATCAGGATGAGTTAAATTTTATTTGTGCCCGAAGGGGGACCTCCCTCCGGGAGGCAAGCACTCCCTCCGGGAGGCAAGCTCGAATTTATCTGCCGAAGGCAGACCCCCACCTTGAGTAAATAGAAATATTTTTATTTCCTGACAAGTGATTTCAGGTATTCTTTCCCGACACCTGACTTAAAATACTTTTCTCTTTCTCTGGCTTTCTTTCCGTCTTCTGCTTTTTCTGTATATAATAATTCAAATGGTGCGTAAGGTTTTGTCGTTTTTTCATATCCATTGTTATGTCGAAATAACCTTTCTTCAAGATTATTTGTCATACCAACATAAATATAATTTCTGGTTTTACTTGATATGGCGTACACTGTGTACATCAGGATGAGTTAAATTTTATTTGTGCCCGAAGGGGGACTCGAACCCCCACCCACGTACATGGACTAGACCCTGAACCTAGCGCGTCTACCAATTCCGCCATCCGGGCAAAAACAGGGCTTAAAAATAATCATTCTCATGAAATAAAAAAATACTTAAATCGGCTTTTATTTTATTATTTGAACAAATTCCTCAAAATTCTTTCTGGTGCGGGGACTTATTTCCCGTTTCTTAAGTTTTTCATCCAACCTATCGGGATCACCCAAATAACCAATTGTCATTACGACCATAATTTCTTTATCATCATCAATCTGAAAATTTTCGCGTACCTTTTCCTGGGAGAATCCGCCCATTTGATGAACATAAATATTATGTTCGAGCGCCTGAATTGTAAAGTTTGCCACTGCATGACCGGTATCATAACCTGAAGTCCGGTTTAACCATCCTTCTTTGGCAAAATGTTTGCGAGCAGTTACAATCACTAAAACAGGGGCATATTTTGCCCAAACACGATTCCCTTCATTCAGTGAATCAACCAATTTTTGAAAAGACTCAGAATTCTCTTTTTTCACTGCAATAAATTCCCACGGCTGTTCATTCATTGAAGACGGAGCCCATCTGGCTGCTTCGAATAACGACATTAAAATGCTATCATCAATTTGTTTATTATCAAATGATCGCGGACTCCAGCGTTTTTTAATAAGTTCATTGATTGTGTAATCAGTCATTGCTGTTTTCATCTCTCATCCCCTTCTATTAGTGGAACTTCAATAACGAGAATTTTCGCTTTATGATCCGACGCAATTTGAATATTATCTTCATCAATCAGAGTTATAGAATCTCTCCGCTCAAGTTTTTCACCGGCAATATTTGTCTCCCCTTCAATCACAAAAATATAAATTCCGTTTTCCGGTAAATATTTTTTATAAATAAGAGTATTGTCTTCGATATCTGCCAGTGAAAGAAACGCGTTCTGATAAATAAACAAATTTGCCTCACTGCCGTCAGGTCCTACCAAAAGATGAAATCTGTTTTTGATTTTTCCCGGATCAATTGTTGATTGATCATAACGCGGTTTATGTCCTTTCTTATCCGGGAAAATCCATATCTGCAGCGAATTTGTTGTCGTTGAATCGGAGTTATTAAATTCCGAATGTGTTAATCCTGTTCCTGCCGACATAACCTGAATTCCATTGGCATAGCTCACATGTTCATGTCCGGCTGAGTCTTTATGAGCTAATTCACCTTCGAGGATCAGGGTAATAATTTCCATATCGTTGTGAGGATGAGTTCCAAATCCCTGTGACGGAGCTATGTAATCATCATTAAGAACGCGCAGAACCCCAAATCTGGTATGTTCCGGATTATAATAATTCCCAAAACTGAAGGAATAATTCCCTTTCAGCCATCCGAAATCGATATTACCGCGAGAAGTTGATTTTATTGTTTTTTTCATTGAATATTCCTTTCATAAAATTTACACAGGCTAAACCAAATCCGGGAAATAATAGTTCAAATTCCACCATTAGAATTTTATTCTAATGTTACAACCTTCAATTACTTGTATGCTTCTTCTGAAAGGCAAATATTTCTTGGGAAATGAACCGGTTTGGGGAATGTTTTTACAGAATCTCAACCAGCTATGATAATGTTATTCGGGAATTTCAACCGCTTCGTAAGATGAAGAGTCCTCTAAAAGATATTTGTTGAATATTCTTATCGAAGTGTCCCGCGTGGCGTTAAAAGTATCCGGCAGATCTTTGAGATTTATTATGTCGGAATAAATTCCTTCATTACAATCATTAGAGTAGAGTTTCGGGTTGCCAAGTTCGAAAATAGATTCCGCGCAGAAATTTACTCTCACAACATTTCCGTTTTCCGGCATTTCGAAATCTTCAAGCGGGATATCAAGTTCTTCATAAACATCGTGCATGAATTTTGCCCAAATAGGAAGTGCAGCCCGGGAACCTTGTCCATAGTTACCAGTAAATCTCACACGTTGATCATCAAAACCAACCCAGCAAGCGCCGGATAATTGAGGAGTATATCCGATAAACCAGGTATCGGTAAATTTTTGAGATGTTCCGGTTTTACCTCCGGCAGGTCTGTTGAAATTATACGTTGTTCTTGCTCTTACACCTGTTCCGTCATCCATAACCGAACGTAACATATCTGTGATGATGTAGGCGGTTTCTTCATGGATTGCTTCACTGGCTTCAGATTGAAACCGGGCAATTACAATTCCGTCTTTATCTTCAATCTGTAAAATTGAGATTGGTTCGTTATGAATTCCTCTGTTTGCGAGTGTTGCATATGCCGAAGCCATATCAAGCGGTGAAACAAGACACGAGCCAAGAGAAATTGATGGAACAAGATCAAGTCTGCTTTTAATTCCCATCCTCTCGGAATACCTTCCAACCTGATAAAGCTGAACATGACCTTCGATTATTAATCTTGCAGATACAAGATTAACGGAATTCTTCAAAGCATCACGAAGAGTCATAAATCCACCCGTTGAAAAGTCCATATTTCTAGGGCTCCATTCCAAAGAGCCTTCTCCGTACAAAAACGGCTGATTAAGAATCGGATATGCCGGATAATAACCATTATCAATAGCAACAGTATAAACAATAGGTTTATAAGTTGATCCGGGTTGACGAATTATTTGAGTGGTATGATTAAGCCCATATTTGAATGACTGATCACGTCCGCCGACCATAGCGCGAATTTCGCCGGTCTTTACATCTAACACAACAAATCCTACCTCAATTGTTTGCTCAGCTTTCTGAACTGAATCAACAAAGGCAACATTCTTTTTAAGAGAATTAAGAATTTCTCTTTTCCTAACAGGGTCACTTTCCTTTCTGTAATCAGCGCGTTGTGTTATTGCTTTTTCCAGAAGCTCATCAAGAATTTCCCGACGATTATTCCAATTCCATTGTTTATCAAATTGCTGCTGGAATTCTGCGAGATGAGTAACAGCAGCTTCGGTTGCAATCGCCTGCATGCGGCTGTCGAGTGAAGTATAAATCGTTAGACCGTCTTCATAAAGATCAAATCCATAATTATCAGCGAGTTTTTCCATTTGTTGACGAACATACTCCACAAAATGTGGAGCTTTATTACTTCTGAATCTTTCTGCAATTCTTTCCGATTCAACAATGATCGGCAGCGCTTTTAGCCGGTCACATTCTTCCCTGTTCAGATAACCCACAGCAACCATATTTTCCATAACTATATTTCTTCTCGTCAAAGATCGGTTATAATTTCTTATCGGATCATAACCAAAGGGATTTTTTAGTAACGGAATGAGAGTTGCCATCTCGGGAAAATTCAGAGCATTTACGGATTTACCAAAATATACCCTGCTTGCCATTTCAATACCATAAGCGCCGCGTCCGAACCATGCTGCGTTAAGATAGAGCTCAAGAATTTCATCCTTAGTATAAGTTTTTTCAATCTGAACAGCCGTTATCCATTCTCTTATTTTTCTAACAACAACTTCCGTCAACGATTCTTTTTCGCTTTTATATCCGTATAATATTTTTGCCAGTTGCATTGTAATGGTTGAAGCGCCTTCACGATCAAAGAGAAAAACATTTTTGATCATCGCTTTCATAAATCTGTCTAAATCTACTCCCCAGTGGTCGTAATATTTTCTGTCTTCGGTGGCAATAAGCGCATTAATAAGCATCGGCGGAATAGAATCAATACTTACTTCAATTCTGTTCTCCCGGAAAAATTCCCCGATCTGCTCGCCATCAACACTATAAACCGTACTTGCCAGCAGCGGTTTAGGATTTTCGAGTTCTTCAAGCGAAGGGAGTGCAGATGTTATGTAAGCAATAAAAGAAACACTGGCAATTACCAAAAGCACCGCTGAGAAACCGAGAACAGTCCAGAACAATTTTCGGTTTTTCTCACGGGGATGAATATTTTTATTTTTTGTCATCTATCTATTTCCAATCAATAATTTCGAAATTGGTCCCGTTAAATTTTCCATAACAGGGTTTATCTAACCACGTGCCAAGGTTAATATAAGTGTGGTTTTCATATTCTCTATGCATCCTGACATGCGAGTGACCAAAAACTACAAAATCAACGCCGGTATTAAATTTGGAAATTGCCGTTTCATACAATCCGTCTTCATAACCATAGTGTTTGTTACTTGTATAATCTCTGCTTTTTTTACTTGTTGAACTTGCTAATTTAATCCCGAGGTCAGGGTGAATCATGGAATAAATACCTTGTAAAATCTTATTGCGTAAAAGTTTCTTCAGTATTTTATACCCGATATCATTCTTAACCAATCCGTCGCCATGACCCAAAAAAAATTTTTTTCCTTCGATTAAAATTTCCAAAGGATCATAATGCAGCTTTACATTGATTCTTTTTTTGAAAAAATCCTTATGAAGAAAATCATGATTTCCTATGAAGTAATGAACTTCAACTCCTGAGCTGGTTAATTCATAAAGCGCGTTTATCGTTCTGAAAAAGTCTTTTTGTATTACTGTTTTATATTCGAACCAATAATCAAACAAATCCCCAAGGATAAATAATTTCGATGCATTCGATTTAGCAAATTGCAGGAATTCTAATAATTTGTTTTCACGTTCGACTTCAACATCATGGGTAAACAACCCGAGATGAATATCCGAGATAAATAAGTAGTCTTTATTCACAATAGAATTTCGAATTTTTTCCGTCGTAAATTTATGATTATTTCAGAACAACTGTCGAAAAAACTCACTCATTTTTTTGAGCCGGTAAAAATTCAGCTAATAGTTTAGTGTCAGGATCGAATTCAATTTCCGAAGGAATTTCTTTCATATTCAAATTGATCAGCGTATCCTGCGTGGATATATAATATTTCTCAACACGTGATTCCTCGCCTGTTGTGAAAACCACATCGATGGGATATTCATAAATTTCATAACCGGTCTGAATCTGATTCAGCCATAGATAAACATTATCTTTTTTGCTGACAATTTCGTATTCAATTTCAGGAATTCCTTTTCCCGATATCACCCATTGATCAAAAAATTTATCCAGTTTTTTGCCTGAAACTTTCTCACAAATTTTTTTGAAATCGAATGTTGAAGCATTTTTATACTTATAAGCATTGTAATATCTTTTCAGGATTTCGAAAAATTTTTCATCACCGAGCTCGTCTCTCAGCATGTGTAAAGTCCAGGCTCCTTTATCATAAACAACATTACTAAAAAGATCAATCCCGGGATTGTAAAGAGTCGATTTTTCAAAATAATCAAATTTATCTTTCATGTATTCCGACATCGCCTGTTCGTTATCTTTGCTCTCAAGGTAAAGAGCTTCGCAGTATGTGGCAAATCCTTCAGCCAGCCAAACATCTTCCCATGATTCGGGACTAACGGAGTTTCCGAACCATTGGTGAGCAAGTTCATGAACATATAAATTTTCATACTCTTTATCGCTGTCGATGAAAGGGCTCCCTATTCCTATTATTGATTGATTTTCAATTGCCCCACTTTTCCATAATATTTCAACAATACTATATTTTTCATCCGCGAACGGGTAGTCTCCGATTAGGTTTGAAAAAAACTCAATGTATTCCGGGTGCTTTTCAAAAGCTTGTTTTGCTGTTGATAAATTTTCTGGAAAAATATAATAACTCAGGGGAATTTTTTTATCCCCGATAACACATTCATCAGTTATCACTTTATAGTTGCCGATATTAATTGCCAATAAATATGTTGACATGGGATAAACAGTTTTCCAGTGAGATATTTTTTTATCTTCGGCTATTTTGATATCCACAAGTTTGCCGTTAGACAATGAAGTCAATTCAGGGTCGGCGGTTATGAAAATTTCATACATAGCTTTATCATTCGGTAAGTCATTACATGGCAGCCAGGTGGAAGCAAATATCGGTTCGTTGATTGTATAAACGACCGGAGAATCTTCATACATGGTAATATTAAAAGACCCGAAATAAAGGCTGTGCGGTTTACCTGAATATTCTATTTCGAGTGAGAATTTTCTTCCTGATCCGCGAGTCTCGACAGAAAGTTTTGTCTCATCGTGAGTATAATCAGCTTTCTTACCGTTGAGCAACAGATTATTAATTTTCATGTTGTCATAGAAATTCAAATCAATAGTGCTCATTTTACTTTTGAGCCTTCCGTAAATTTTTACTTTCCCGATAATGCTTTTCATCTCATCATCGAATGAAATATCTATAATATATTTCTGTACATCTGTCTGGTATTGATTAAGAGAAAAATAATTCTTTGGAATAAGTGATTCAGGAATATAATCTTCTCCGCTCTTAACCATTTCCCTGACGATTTTTTCATTAAAATATTCCACTGGTTTTAGGAATATGATTATGAAACCGATAGCTAAAAAAAATAGTATAAGACCGACGATTAGTGTGTAATTTCTCTTGATTTTCATATTATCATTGGCTATTTAAATAATCATTTGATGTACGGGTCTAAAGTTAACGAATAATTTGATTGCCAATCAAATACTGATTACATATCTTTGACAAAAATGAGGTTTGTATGTTGTTGACAGGTTCTTCCGCACAACGCGGCACATTAACAATGATTCTTGCCGGCGGACAAGGAGAGAGACTTGCACCTCTCACGAACTTCCGGACAAAACCTTCGGTTCCATTCGGCGGTAAATACCGGATAATCGACTTCACTCTTTCGAATTGTCTGAACTCGGGATTGCGGAAAATAAATATATTAACCCAATACAAATCCGATTCGCTAAACCGGCACATTTACGAAGCATGGAATATCTTTAATCCAGAGCTTGGTGAATTTATTTATTCAATTCCTCCTCAACAAAAGATAAGTAATAACTGGTATACCGGAACCGCAAATGCCATCTTCCAGAATCTTAACCTCGTAGAAGATAATCAATATAAATGGGTGCTGATTCTTTCGGGCGACCATATATACAAAATGGACTATCTGAAGATGCTTCAGCATCATATTGATAAACAAGCCGATCTTTCAATTTCCGGTATCTATGTTTCTTCAGACATTGCCTCACGGTTCGGAGTTTTGGAAATTGATCCGGATTATAAAGTAACCCGGTTTATGGAGAAACCTAAAAACCCTCCTGAAGCTCCTGATAACCCGGGAAATTCTTTTGTAAATATGGGCATCTATATTTTTAACGCTGCAGTTTTGCGTGATGTATTGACGAATATGTCCAGTAAAAAAATAACAAATAATGATTTCGGAAAAGATGTTATCCCTTACATGATAAAAGAAAATTTTAAAGTGCAGGCTTTTCGGTTTGAGGATGAAAACAGAAAACTCAATCCTTATTGGGTTGATGTCGGAACTATTGATAGTTACTATGCCGCAAGCATGGATTTGATAAGTGTAAATCCACACTTCAACCTCTACGATGACAATTGGCCGATGCGGTCACGGCTTTATCAGTTACCCCCGGTGAAAACATTATCGCACGAAGGAGAACGCGTGGGAAGAGCATTCAACTCGCTCATTACCGATGGAACAATCATCTCGGGAGGACTTGTGGAGCGTTCCATTCTCGGTCCTAACGTAAAAGTAAATAGCTACACTTATGTAACCGATTCAATCATCATGGATAATTGCAACATCGGTCGTCATTCAAAAATTCGTCGTGCTATCATCGATAAGAATGTAAACATCCCTGAAGGCGCTGAAATAGGTTTTGATTCCGAACTTGATAAAAAGAAATTTACGGTTACTGAAACAGGAATTGTTGTCATTCCTAAAGATTATAAGTTTGATTAGAAAAATTCTGGTCTTAAAGAGGACTGAACTTTATCAGTCCTCTTTTTATTTTAAAGATTAATTTTAACATCATTGGAAAAAATGGAAAAATTAGAGCTCTCGGAAAAAATAAAATCAATCCCGGCGATTCCGGGTATCTATCAGTTCTTCGATGAAAGCGGGAAAATAATTTACATCGGGAAAGCAAAAAATCTACGCAACCGAGTTAGAAGTTATTTCCAGACTAATATCACTAATGTAAAAACTCTTGCGCTCGTTAGAAAAATTTCTGATTTGCAGGTAATCATGACCGATACTGAAGTTGAGGCTCTTGTTCTTGAAAGCAACCTGATAAAAGAATTCAAACCACGATACAACATAAATCTCAAGGATGATAAATCTTTTCCTTACATCCGTGTAACAAACGAACCTTTCCCGCAAATATTTCCCACCCGGGATTTAATAAAAGACGGATCAAAATATTTCGGTCCGTATACCGACGTTAAAACCATGAAAATTTCACTCAGGATGATAAACAAAATTTTTAAGATAAGAAGCTGTAAATATTATATAGATCAGGAAGTAATAAAGAATAAGAAAATAAAAGTATGTCTCGATTTTCACATAAAAAAATGCGACGGACCCTGCGAGGGACTGATTAGTGAAAGTGAATACGGCAACATGGTACAGCAGGTAATCAAAGTATTGCGCGGACGAACAAGTGAACTTATTGAAGAGCTTGAGACAGAAATGATGTCAGCCTCGGCAAAACTAAACTTTGAAAAAGCCGCTCAGTTGAGGGATAAAATTGAACAACTAAAAGTGTATAGCTCCAAACAAAAAGTTGTATCAACCGATTTTGGTGACAGGGATATTATTAGCGCAGCCATGGAGGAAAAAAATGTTGCTGCAACAATACTGAATATCCGGAATGGAAAACTTGTCGGTAAAAAACAACTTCACTTCACTTCGGAACCGGGAGAAGAGCCCGAATCAATTTACGCGGCTGTTATTAAATCTTATTACAGTGAATTCGTTGAAGTGCCCAAAGAAATAGTAATGGAAGTAGCTCCGACCGATGAAGAAATCATTCTTGAATGGCTGAATTCCAAATCTATGACAAAGTGCAAATTTGTAATCCCTCAACGAAAGAGTGAAATAAAATCTTTACTTAACATGTGTAAACAAAACGCTTTATTTCAGTTAAAAGAAATTCAACTACAAAAAATGAAAAAAGAAGGCGACGTTCCCTATGTTTTATCAGCGTTGAAAAGAGATTTACGTCTCAAAAATCTTCCTAAAAAAATAGAATGTTTTGACATATCAAATCTTCAGGGGACTGATACGGTTGCCAGCATGGTCGTTTTTATTGACGGAAAGCCTAAAAAAAGTTTATACAGAAAATATATTATCAATTCAGTTGAGGGTCCTGATGATTTTGCCAGCATGCAGGAAGTAATAGGAAGAAGATACAAAAGAATGCTTGATGAAAATGAAACTCCCCCGGATCTTATAATGGTTGACGGCGGCAAGGGACAATTATCAAGCGCAGTTGAGATACTCGAAAATCTTGGAATAAAAGAATACGAAATTATAGGGCTCGCCAAACGACTGGAAGAAGTTTTCTTCCCTGATAATCCTGAAGCTCAATCGATTCCAAAAACATCTTCGAGTCTTAAATTGCTACAACAAATAAGAGATGAAGCGCACCGTTTCGCAATTACTTTCCATCGCAAACGAAGAGAGAAAAGAACTTTTACCAGTGAGTTGACCGAGATAAAAGGAATCGGATCCGCGGTTGCCGAAAAACTGTTGAAAGAATTTGATAGTCTTGAGGAAATCAGAAATGCTGATTTAGAAAAGTTAACTGCTGTTATCGGCATATCAAAAGCGCAGTTGGTAAAAAATCATTTCACAAAATGAATATTATCTCCCGAATAACCTTTTACACTTTTTTCCCGACAAAAACCAGAAACAATACAAGTGCGATGAAAATCATAAGCAGGGAAAGAAAAGGATTGAATCCGAAACCCGCGGGTAAATATCCTAAAAGAATACAGACAACCGAAACTACCAATGCGTAAGGCAACTGAGTTCTTACGTGATCGATATGATTACATCTTGAAGCCATCGAACTAAGGATTGTTGTATCAGAAATTGGTGAGCAATGATCACCGAAAACCGAACCTGCAAGAACAGAGCTCACCACAGCATAAAGTAATATGTTAAATTCTTCCCCTGAGATATTATTTATTTCGCTCAACTTAAAAGTTAAGGGAATGATTATCGGTATTACAATCGCCATGGTTCCCCAGCTTGTGCCGGTTGAAAAACATATTACAGAGCAAATTATGAAAACCAGCAAGGGAAGAAATACAGGATTTATACTGCCGCTTAATACAGAAATAAGATAATCCGCTGTGTGTAACTCTGTTGTTACCGAACTTATTGACCAGGCAAAAACAAGTATTATAACAGCAATCATCATTGAACGTAATCCATCCTGCCAGGCATCCATAGCTTTAGATAAAGTGAGCAATTTCTGCCAGACAGACAAAATAACAGCAACGATACACGCGCCAAATGAAGCCCACAACAACGATGAATAAGAGTTACCATAACTGATGATATCTCTTACTCCGTATTCAGTAATTCCCTTTTCATTAAGAGCTGTTATTCCGGTATAAAAGAGCCCCGCTAAAGTACCGAATAAAATAATAAATACCGGTATTGCACCGTTATACCATTTGGGATTAGGATGAGAGAATAATTCCGATTCATCGTTCAGTTCTTCCGCTTCGGAATCTTTTCTAAAAACTTCACCGGACATTCTAGCTCTCTTTTCAGCTTTTAACATCGATCCGAAATCGCGTCCTAAAAATGAAGTTGCGAAAACAAAAAACAGCGCGGCGATAGTATAAAAACTGTATGGTAATGAGCTTAAAAATATTTCATATGCATTTTGATTACTTCCAACGGCTCTTAATCCATCGTTAATTAATCCTACCTGATAACCAATCCAGGTGCTTATTATCATAAGACTTGCGACCGGAGCGGCAGTTGAATCAACGATGTAAGATAATTTTTCTCTGGAGATTTTCCGACGGTCGGTTATCGGTCGCATCAGGTTTCCGATTATAAGTGAATTGGCATAGTCATCAAAAAAAATCATGATACCCATCAGCCAACTTGAGATGAGTGTGCTTTTAACCGACTTAGCAAATTTTGTTATGATATTCGCAAGTCCCGTTGTACCGCCATTTTTCGATATTATTCCCACCACTCCGCCGATGAGCAATGTAAACAGAACGATGTAAATATGATCGGAGTTTAGAAGCGTATCTACAACAATTGTATCAGCGAACCGAAGTAATGCTGTGAACGGGTCAAAATCATAAATTAAAATTGCCCCCAGATAACTACCAAGCACCAGTGAAACAATAACCTGTCTGATAATCAGCGCCAACAGGATGGCGAATAACGGAGGAACAATACTTAACCACCCGGGGAGAACTCTTATCGAAGTGTTTTGAGAAAAGTATTCGGATGAAATTTTATAATTCCCGGACTGAGGAATTGAAATTACTGTATCAATCTTACCTTCACACGGGAAAAACTCATGAATAAAAACCGACTCTTCGTTTTCAATTGTCACCGTAATCTGTTTCGATGAATCAGGCAATTGAGTAACCGTAAACTTAAAATCGAGATTAGATAATGACACTTTTGGAAAATCAACAGACTGCGGAAAAACGGTCAAGGGTATTAGCAGAAGTAGTATGAAGATTTTAGATTTTCTCAAGAATGTGCTTTTCGAAAATGTTATTTGTCTTTCAATTGGAAATCAATATAAAACTATTTGTAAAAAAGAGAAAGCTGAAAAATATTTCTCAAAAAAAAATGCCAGGTCAATCAGCTACACAAGTTAAGTACTTACCGCTGCTTCCTTCCGGATCTGACGGAGTTGGGTATTAACATGTCAGCTGACGCCCGGCAAACTTTTTCAGGGTTCGAAATATAGGTAAATGAAAAACAACTTTAAAACTTCTTCGGAACAAATCCTTTACCTGCCATGATTTCGAAAATTTTTGTCAGGATTTTTTCAGAGTCGATTCCGCCCTGATCTTCGAACCAACATAGTTTTGGATCGCCTGGACATTTTGTCTGACAATAATTTTCTTCCGGCTTAAGATAAAAAGCTTCATTTCCCAGCGGGCTCCATAAATCCGATGAGCATGCAGGAAGTCTGCAGAACAAAGTCAGCGTGGGCGTTTTAACAGCTCCCGCGATATGGCAGGGACCTGTACTCGAGGAGACCAATAAATCCTGAGCAGCTATCACAACAAATAAATTCCGCAGATTATCATTCACATAATTAACACCGGGTATGTTTTTTAATTCATCAGAAATGTCGGGATCGGTAATAGTAACTTTTATGTTTGAATAGGATGTCAACGCGTCAATAACTTCACGGTAAATCTTCGGTTTGACATTTGGCGATGATCCGCCGAATGTTGAATGAATTGTTATCCAATACTCATTGTTAGTTTTCTTCTTTTTTCTTGCTTCTT
>CAZEXO010000095.1:0-13499 GCA_964516545.1 uncultured Melioribacteraceae bacterium | reverse complement strand
GAATTTTCATAATCCGACCGGTATAACAACAACTCAGGAACATCGCGAAAAACTCATTGCACTTTTCGAAAAATATAATGTACCGATAATTGAAGATGCCTACGAAGAGGAAATGAAATATTTCGGGAAAGTACCATTACCGATAAAATCAATGGACATAAATGAGATTGTTATTTATGTGGGAAGTTTTTCAAAAATACTTTTCCCCGGAATGAGGATTGGCTGGATTGCCGCCAACAAAGAATTGATAAATCGTCTAACGACATTAAAACGATTCAGCGATATGTCATCAAGTTTGCCGGTGCAGGCCGCGCTTGCTGATTTTTGTCAACGTGGATTTTATGACCTTCACATAAAAAGAATTCATAAAATTTATCGGAAGCGAATGATGCTTGCCGTGCAAACACTTGACGAAAAAATAAAAAACAAAAATGTGACTTGGATTGAACCTAATGGCGGTTTTACGATATGGCTGACTTTGCGAAACACAACTCTGGATTATGAAAGAATAAACTCTGTTCTTGAAAAACACGGAATCAGAGCCGCGCTAGGAAAAGACTTCTATCCAAATGGCGAAAAGGAAAAACACATAAGAATTGCTATCGCGAGCTTAAACGATCGGGAAATTACAGAAGGGATTACGAGGCTCTCAAAATCAATCTCTGATATTTATAAAAAATAATTTTGAGGTTATAAATGAATGTTAAAAATATTTTAGCAACCAGAACATCCAATATACGCGCAAGTGCTATCAGGGAGCTTTTGAAAGTCGCTGCAAATCCCGGAATGATTTCTTTAAGCGGCGGACTCCCCTCGCCCGATAGTTTTCCCATTGACCTTGTACCGGAGCTAACAGAAAAAGTATTAAAAAAGTACGGCTCAACCGCTCTTCAATATGATTTAACCGAAGGATTTGTTCCTTTAAGAAAAGCGCTCATTGATTATGTGTCTGAAAAAGGAATTTCAGCACAGCTCGAAAATATCTATATAACGAGCGGCTCACAGGGAGTTCTTGACGGATTGGGAAAAATTCTCATCACACCCGGTGATTATGTTGCTGTTGAAGGACCAACATACCTTGCAGCCCTTCAGGCGTTTAATGCTTATGAGGCAAGATACGCGCAAATTGCCACTGATGATGAAGGACTGATTCCCGAATCACTTGAAGAGATTCTTAAAAATTATCCCATAAAATTTATTTATACGATTCCCACGTTTCAAAATCCTTCGGGTAAAACCATCGGGAAACGCAGGCGGGAATTAATCGCCGGGATTATTCTTAAGTACGATACTCTTTTGGTCGAAGACGATCCTTACGGTGAATTGCGATACCGCGGTGAGAAACAGACGACTATAAAATCAATGGCACCTGATAATGTAATTTATGTAAGTACATTTTCAAAAATTTTTGCGCCGGGATTAAGAATAGGATATTTCGTGGCTCCTCCTGATTTAGCGCGTTGGCTTGTTCTTGCAAAACAGGGTGTTGATTTGAACACTTGCACATTCACACAGGCGCTCGCAACGGAATATATTCTGGGGGGATATATTCCTGAACAGTTAAAAAAAATAATCGATATTTATCGTCCGAAGCTGAATTCTATGCTGGATGCTCTTGGTAAATATTTTCCTGTGGACTTTAAATTCTCAAAACCTGATGGCGGAATGTTTGTTTGGGTCGAAGGTCCGAATGATTTTGATATGGAAGAAATTTATTTTGATGCCCTGAAAAATAACGTGGGATTTGTTCCGGGTAAATATTTTTTCCCCATAACATCCGATGGACTGGGAACCATGCGTCTTAATTTCACAAATGTTACACCTCAACAGATAGATGATGCAATAAAAATACTCGGCAAATTGCTTGAGGAAAAAATTCATTCTTTTGTAAAATAGAAACCGGGATTAATCATGGACATTCAAATTAGAAATGCTTCAGAGAATGATTTAACAAGTATCATGGAAATCGTAAATCACTTCGCTCTTAACAGTTTTTCTGTTTACAGTGAAGAAATTATACCCGACACTTTTGCAAAATCAAGATTTCAGGAAGCAAAAGTTTTCCTCATGTTACAAAATCATAAACAGACAATCGGATTCGGTTTTATTATTCCTTATAAACCTTTTAAGAATTTCTCTCACACGGGTGTGCTGACATATTTTATTTATGAAAATTACACTGGTATGGGTCTGGGAACAAAACTACTGCATGAGTTAATCAGCAGGGGAAAAGAGATTGGCATAACGAATTATCTCGCTCACATTTCATCAAAAAATAATCAGAGTCTGAGCTTTCACAAGAAACATGGCTTCGAAGAAGTCGGTCGATTCAAAAACGTTGCAACAAAATTCAATGAACCAATTGATGTTGTATGGGTTCAAAAACAATTTAATAATACTTTAGGAGAATCATGAACAGAGGAATTATTTATGCGCTTGGTGCATATCTTTTTTGGGGATTCTTTCCGGTTTACTTCAAACAGCTTAATCACGTTTCATCTTTTGAAATTGCGGCGCATAGGGTAATATGGACTTTTGCTTTCTTATTTATCCTGAACATCTTCCGGCAAAACTGGAAATGTCTTAAAGAAAATATTATGTCAAGTAAAAACAAATTCTACATTTTTTTCCCGGCAGCACTCATCGGAACCAATTGGTTTGTGTTTGTGTGGGCAATCAATGCCGGATTTATTATTGAAACAAGTCTGGGATATTTTATCTCTCCCTTGTTCTCAGTCTTCTTTGGTGTGTTTTTTCTTCAGGAACACCTGCGCCGTATTCAATGGATTGCTGTCGGAGTAGCCGGAATGGGTGTTCTCATTATGACAGTTCTTTATGGTAGCTTTCCCTGGATTGCCTTATTTCTTGCTGTAACGTGGAGTATCTATGGCTTGTTAAGAAAAAAATCATCGCTCACTTCAGCCGAAGGGCTTACTGTTGAATCAGGATTGCTCTCCTTTCCCGTATTTATATATCTTACATGGTTGATGGTTACCGGCGGAGGTGCGTTTCTGTCAATCGATCTGAGAACAGATTTATATTTATTAGGCTGCGGAATCGTAACCGCTGTTCCGTTATTAGTATTTATTAAAGCTGCCCGAATGATTAATCTCTCGCTCATCGGCGTGATTCAATACATTTATCCGCTCCTGTTGTTACTTGTGGGCGTTTTAGTTTATGACGAAGTTTTAACCGAAGTGAAAATAGTAGGATTTGTATTCATCTGGATTGCACTTTTTATTTATTCAGCAGAAGGAACATTTTACCTGAATAAAAAACGCCTCGCCTTAAAAACGGAAGCTCTCTAAAAATATTTTCTTTATCCCCTGTTTATTTTTAGAACTAATATGGGAAAAGTTATAATTTATAATCAAAATCTTGTTCATGTGATAAGAGAGCTAACCGAAGGTGTTGATGGTATTGTCGAGAAAATAATGTTCGGCTGAGTAATATTTCTTCTCGACAGAAAAAAGTCAGTAGGCGTACACAATGTAAACCTCGTCATACGTATCGATCCAGCCGAGCATAAAAGCACTAATCAAGAAACTCACACAAAAACTTTCGACACTACCGGCCGTTCTATGAAAAGTTGGATAGTTGTTACTCCCGAAGGTCATCGCGATAGTAAAATTCTTGAAGAATGGATTAGAACCGGAATTGAATTCGCTATATCATTTTGTGAAATGTAATCACACAAGCATTAAATTTTCCCTCAAAAAGTTTTTCATTTTTTATTAGATTGCTCCTGCCGGCTTATTTTATTTTGAAAGGAATCTCATGAAAAACATTTTACTCGCATTAATACTATCAACCCCGCTGATTATATTCGCCCAGGAAACCAGAATCAGCAATTACGCACTTGGGGTAAATTATCTTAAATGCGAAATCATCGGCGCTGACATGAAGATGTACAACATTCATTTCGAAAAGCAATCTACGGGCTCGATTACCTTCGGAGGTGAAGTATTCTTTAAAACCGGCACAACAAAAATCGCCGATTCATCTTCGAGCAATGAAATAAAAAGTTTATACTTTGCGGGACCATCTGTTTTATATACTGATGTAATTTTCGGGATGCTGCATTATAAAGTAACCGCAAATTTGAATATCGGATATATGCATCACGAAAAAACCGAATCCGATATATTGGTAATTGATAAAGCTCTTTATTACGGATTTCTTGGAAAGATTGAAGGCATGGCGCTTGTTTCCACGAGAATTCAATTTGTTATCGGTGCGGGATTAATGAAAGGTTTTACAGAATCTGATGTTGTACAACTTGATACGAATTCATTCTATCATATCGGGCTCACATACATGTTTTAATCAAAGCTTCTTTTTAATTAATACTAATGATAAATAAATATATTGCATTATGAATCAGAATCATAAATAACCCAGAAACCATTATGACAAAAGTTGAGAGAATTAAAGTTGATTTATCCCCACTCGTTGAGAAATATCTTGCAATTGTTGATTCATCTGAGCTGGAAAAATATTTATTAGCGAACAGTAATCTTCCGGGTCCACGCGGTAACATTGAACTCGCTTATGCGCTTTCTGAATCGTTGGAATCATACAACATTGAAGATATTGATAAATTATTTTCTCTCTTTAAACGATGGGCATCAATTTCTCTTGATTTAGCTCCCGTTACTGAATCTTCTGTTATGCTTCCCTTCTGCGGTGTTCATGCTATCGGCAAAATCGGATGTCTTTATGTAAGCAAAAAAGATGAAGCAATTAAATTGCTTAAAAAATCAGCCGTTGATAAGAGATGGCGCATTCGCGAAGCTGTTTGTATGGCATTGCAATTTATGTTAGATAAATATCCTGAGTTTATTATCAAACATTTTGAGGAATGGATTAAAACAGAAAATTATTTGGAGCTGAGAGCTATTGCCGCCGCTTATGCCGATCCGAATTTGCTGAAGCAAAGAATTATTTCGCAAAACGGATTAAAAGCTCACCGGAAGATTTTTGATATCATACTTAAATCAAAAAACAGAAAATCAGAAGAGTTCAAAACACTCAGGCAGGCGCTGGGATTTACATTCAGTCTGATTGCAGTTGTTCACTCTCCAAATGCTTTTGGCGTGATGAAAAAACTAATTGAACTAAACGATAAGGATGTTGATTGGATCATTAAAGAAAACATGAAAAAGAAAAGACTGATAAATATCTGTCCTGAGAAAGTTAAGGAAATAGAAATTTTGTTGAACAAAAGAAAAGGTTAGTAATGGTAACTCTAATAAATGCACCAACCGTGATTCAGGCTGCCGGCAATAAACCAAAACTTATTGAAGAGTTTATTGGAAGAGTTAACAGCAAAGATGAAAATATCAGTATTGCCAAAATGAAAAGTCCCCAAGGCTGGGTTGAACCCGGACAAACACCTGAGTTTGATGAATTTACTTTAGTTCTTAGCGGCTCACTAAGAGTTGAAACAAAAACAGAAATAACTGATGTAAAGGCCGGACAAGCTATTATTGCGCATAGAGGAGAATGGGTTCGGTATAGTTCACCTATTGCCGGGGGAGCTGAATATGTAGCGATATGTCTTCCCGCTTTTTCACCTGATATAGTTCACAGGGATGAATAATCCAGGTTACCAATATTTGTAAAATAGTTATATTGAGAAAAAGCTTGTTGCAAACCTGACTGTTTAACACCGGAGGTTCAAATGAAAGGTTACTTACCAAAAATTATCATTGTCATATTTTTATTATCTCAATTTTGCTTTGCGAGTAAAACAAATACAGTGAAAGGAAAAATTACTGATTCGCAAACCGGAGAACCTGTGACCAACGTTAATGTTTTTCTTGCGCATACGCTGATTGGCACAACAACAAGTTCAAGCGGTGAGTTTTTAATGAAAATACCAAACGACGACAGCTATGAGCTAGTGGTTTCACATATTCAATACAATACACAAAAAGAAACTATAAAACTGCAAAACGGTAAAACCTTTCATCTGGATTACAAACTTGAGCCGAAAATATATGAACTCCCCGAAGTTAGTGTTGAAGATGACAGTGAAGAATGGTGGGACTATTTTAATAAATTCAAAAAAGAGCTGCTTGGTTTTACTCCCAACACAGACAGCTGTGAAATTCTTAATCCCTTTGAAGTTGGATTTGAAAGCATAGGAATTGATAATTTTACTGCTTCTGCAAATCAGGCATTGTATATAGTAAACAAATCACTTGGTTATAGAATAACTTATTACCTTGAATCGTTCCACGCCGATAAAGGTGTAACAAAAATTACAGGCACGCCATTCTTTCAGCAGCTTTATACCGAAAGTGATTCTCTAAAAAAATACTGGGAAGAGAACAGAGTTAAAACTTATAATGGCTCTCTTCGTGATTTTCTAACTTTTCTGTGTGCACATGAAAAACTTAACCAGGATGATTTTGATGAAGATGAATTAGACTTCTTAATACTCCTTTTACACAAGCCTGATGCAAAATATATTAAAGAAGCATATTACCCAATTGATGATTTGAGTGAATACGTATTTCCAACAAATGAAGAGAAAATCTATAAAATAAGTTTTCCGGATAGAGTTAAAGTTTATTATCACAACATAAATAACAAACCGACAAATTTTGAACGATTTGGAGAGTTTTTTATTCCAGGTGAATCAACAAATATCGATTTTCTGGGAAGAAATCACGAAAAATTTGGAATAAAAACTATGGGTTATTGGGGCAAACAACGACTTGCAGATATGTTACCCCTGGAATATTTTCCTGACGAGGAGTTGCTGGTCCGAAAATAATTAGCATCACAAAAAAGATTTACCTAATTTTTCGGGCATCTTCAGTTACTAAAATTAAATTGCATGACATTCCTTAAGAAACGTATTAATAGTTTTAAATTTGCCATTACCGGAATCGGTACATTTTTCAAAACGCAGACTCACCCCAAAATTCACTTATCAGCAGCCATCATAGTTATAATTACAGGTTTTATTTTTAAGGTAAGCAGTGTTGAGTGGATGATTCTGGTACTTACTATTTCTTTTGTGCTTACCGCCGAAGCTTTCAATTCAGCAATCGAAATGTTGTGTGATAAAATTACCAACGAACATAATCCTGTGATAAAAGATGTGAAGGACATGAGCGCCGGAGCCGTGCTAATAAGTGCGATTGCTTCAGTCATTGTTGGAGTGATTATTTTTCTTCCCAAAATATTATTTCTTTTTAAGAATTAATGAGGTTGATATGAAATACTTGTTCCTATTTATATATATAATGTTCACTTCAATCGATTTTGCCCAAAACACAGATGATAAAAATCTTTACTTTACTTTTTTACGAACAAATCCTGAACGGGAACAGTTAAGTGAAGAGAAAACAAATGAACTACAGGCAGCGCACATCAAGAACATTGAAAAGCTTCATAGCGAAGGGAAACTTGTTGCAGCAGGACCTTTTGACGGCGGCGGTGGAATTTTTATCATGAAATCAGAATCGATTGATACATCAATTGCCGACTATATGACCGATCCCGCCATTAAAGCAAACCGCTTTCTTGTTGATATACATCCTATTAAAATCTATAAAGGAAAAATCTGTCCGGTTGGTGATAAATATGAAATGCTTACTTATAAGTTTGTTGAATTCACACCCGCCGAAACATTGGATGAATGTTGTATAAAAGAATTTCATTCGCTGCTTGAGAACTTCGGGATGAAAGATTCGACAATAGCCTCATATTATTTTGAAGACACTAACGGAGGAATTCTTATTCTAAACACACGTGATGAGAAAGTAATTTCCGATGAGCTTGACAATGCAGAATTTATCACTCATAAAAAGATGAACTACACAATCAGAAACATCTGGATTGCCAAAGAAACATTTTGCGAAAACTAACATGAAATCAATTATACTAAAATCCGGTAAAGAGAAAAGTATTTTACGAAAGCATCCCTGGATATTTTCAGGCGCTATTCAAAAAATTGAAGGCGATCCGGGAATTGGTGAAACAGTGATTGTTAAATCCAATAAAGGAGAAGAACTCGCCCTGGCTGCTTATTCTCCTCATTCACAAATTCGCGCAAGAATTTGGAGTTTTAACTACAAAGAAAAAATTGACAGAATTTTTTTTCTGAACAAAATCAAGAATGCTTACAATTTCCGTTCTTCACTCTTTAATCTTTCCCAAACAAATTGTTATAGGATTATTTACTCGGAATCAGACGGATTGCCCGGATTGATTGTTGATAAATATTCCGACAATATTGTTTGTCAGTTTCTTTCGGCTGGCTGTGATGCACATAAAAATATAATTACAGATTGTCTCGAAGAAATTACTGCATGTAAAAATATTTATGAAAGATCAGATTCTGATTCACGTTCAAAAGAAGGATTAAAAAAAGAAACCGGACTGCTACGCGGAAACGTTGCTGAAGAAATTGAAGTGTTTGAAAACGGCTTGAAGATAATCGTTAACCCCATTAAAGGACACAAAACCGGTTATTATCTTGATCAGCGTGACAACAGGCAAATTTTATCTGGCTACGCAAAAAAAAAAACCGTGATGAACTGCTTTTCCTACACGGGCGGATTCGGTCTGTTTGCTCTGCAGGGAGGAGCAAAACATGTTACTAATCTTGATGCATCACAACACGTTCTTGATACATGCGAGAGAAATTATTTATTAAACGGATTTCCTTCGGATTCATTCACAAACATTTGCGGTGACGCTTTCCAGGTTCTTCGTCAATACCGGCAAGAGGAAAAGAAATTTGATATTATAGTTCTGGATCCTCCCAAGTTTGCTGACTCGGCCAACCAGGTTGTTAAAGCAGCGCGTGGATATAAAGACATTAATATGATCGCCTGCTCTCTGCTCAATCCGGGTGGGCTGTTATTCACATTTTCATGTTCGGGACATATTACTTCCGAGTTATTCCAAAAAATTGTTGCCGATGCAGCATTGGATGCGAATGTTGATTTGAAAATGATTCAACGACTTTCTCAGGCTAAAGATCATCCTGTTGCTATGAATTTTCCTGAAAGTTTTTACTTAAAAGGACTAATTGCAAAAGTCACTTAACATATACTGAGTATTATGAAAGACAAATCACATCTCACCGCAATCCTTCAGGCTCTATTTGTTACTCTCTTGTGGTCATCATCATTTGTAATCATAAAAATCGGATTAAGCGAGATCCCCCCTCTGTTATTCGCCGGTTTACGTTACTTTATAGCTTTTCTTATCCTGCTGCCTTTAATGCTGCAAAAAAAATACCGCCGTGAAATTTCTCAGTTAACAAAATTGCAATGGCTGAAACTTTCGCTGCTTGGTTTTGTTTTCATTTGTCTTACACAGGGAACACAGTTTATCGGATTGTCTTTACTGCCATCTGTTACTGTCAGTTTATGGTTGAACTTCACCCCAATCATTGTTGCCGTATTAGGAATTTTTATCCTGAGTGAAATACCTTCAATAAAGCAATGGATTGGCATCACTCTATTCATAATCGGCGTGTTTGTTTATTTTATCCCGCTTTCTCTCGAAGGCAATTTATTCCTCGGATTGATAGTAATGACCGTTGGTGTTTTCAGCAACGCAAGCGCATCAATTCAAGGGCGTGATATTAATAGAAATAAAAATCTCTCGCCTATTGTAATAACCGGAATAAGCATGGGTGTTGGATCAATTCTTTTACTCATAATCGGTTTTTCGCTTCAGTCGATTGAATCAGTCAGCCCAACAAATATATTTCTCTTGTTTTGGATGGCAGTTGTTAATACGGCCTTCGCATTCACACTCTGGAATAAAACACTGCGAACTTTAACCGCCATTGAGTCTGTTCTGATTAATAACACGATGCTCATTCAAATTGCCCTGCTTGCCTGGATTTTTCTTGGAGAAACCATCACGTTAAAAGAAACCTTTGGAATGTTGATTGCCGTTTTAGGAATATATTTAGTACAATCAGGTAAAAAATAATTTTATCAGTACGATGGAAAAAATAAAGAAAGTTTCAGCCTTTCTTTTTATTGCCGTATCAATTCATGCTCAGGATTCTCTCAGGAGCAGTTGGACGGTTTTAGCCGAAAAAGAAGGATTAAATATTTCTTTTATTTTCTACTCGGAAGCCGATAATTACAACAACGGCGTTGTTCTTAAACTTCATAATAAAAATGACAAAGATATTTTCTACGAGTTCGATCTGATTTTTCGTTCGGAAAATTTCGATAAAACAGAACATATTGAAGGAATAATCATGAAAAACCAGATCAAAGCCGGCAGTAATGATAATCTTTTTTGGATTCCCTTTGAAGATGGTAAATTGATAAGCGAGGTTGGAATAACATCAATAAGAATTTCCGATTTACTTCCGGATAAAAATAAATCTCAGAACAGATGATAATCAAAAAAAATCCCGATGAATTCAGAGGTTTTTAACTCATCGGGACAAATTTATAGCAATTCAAAAAAATGTTTACTCAAGGTATTTATATAAATCCAGTTTACGTTTCTCATCCACTTCATTTTCTGTCAGGAAAGAATGTAAAGTCACATCGAGCTGTTGAATAAGTTTTTTCTTATAATATTTCGGCGCGTAAACCGATCCGTCAAGCATGTAGAGACGTTTAGATTGTTCATCATAAAATGTATAATTAATAAAAGGACCACCCATTGTCTGGTCAGTCATTCTCCAAAGTCCCTGAGTTGATAAAGCATACTTTCCATTGAAGTTTACTTCTTTAGTGGTTTTGTAATCATCGGCAATTTCAACCCAGCTGCTATCATTTGTGGTTCTGTAATATTTTTCCGTCAGACGATTTCTGATTGATGTAATTGAATCACGATTCAGCAAGTCTGGTGTTGCATTCTCAATCCAATGAACAAAAACCCATCTTTCCATGTCAGAACCGGGCGACCTTCGTAACCATAGAAAATTAGAAGAAGAGTCGTTTTTAGCCACAAAATAATCCGCCTGGATATAAATCATCCACCCATAATCACGAAGAAGTTGGGCTTCAATATTTTTTTGTTCGTACTTCTCATTGTAAATACTTTGGAATAATCTGTCGTCGGATTTTTTTCTGAACTGATATATGAGGTTTTCATTGTCCAGAAGAAGTCGTTCTTTTAATCTTTCCATTGAAGGCGCCGTAAGAATCATAACAAGTTGATTTGCGGCCCAAAGTTCGTGGCGATTAATCACAAAAACGCTATCTGTTTCAACAAGATTTGTGACTGTAGAATCAAGTATTCCTCTGAGATATTTTGATGTGTAAGACCCGGAATTAATTGGCGCAATAATTATGATGTTTTTTTTGTTTTTAACATCATCGAGCAGATTCACGCTTTTTCTTTTCAGTTGAAAAAGATGTTCTGGTTGAGGAGTATAAATAATTTTTGAGAACACTTGTAATAGCTCTCCTTCCAGCTCTATATACTCCAATGAATCTGCAACAACAATAATCTCATCCTCCTCACCTATGGCCGGTTTTTTTGTGTCACTGCAACCGCTTAAAATCATAATGAGACTAAAAGTTATGGTGAAGAGAAATATTCTTTTTGAGATAGTAGAAATTTTCATTTCATAGGCTCTGAGTTTATTTTATGTATTTTTTTGTTTTATACACTACCCGGAGAAGAATGTTTCCTTATTAATTCGGTACTCCGAAAAGTATCAGGTCAGTATGTGGCAAAAGAATGGAATATAAACTCCACATAACCAGACCAATTGATACTGGAATTGTTAAGTTGTCATCCGCCCAGCCATGAGAAATATTTTCGACAATTCCTCCAACAGCCACAGCAATAAATCCAATCAAGTATTCTTGCATCGAATAATTCACTTTAGGGGCAACAAGAACAACAATCGAAGCTGTGACAAAAAATGAAAGAGTTCCTTCAAGACTTTTTTGCAGAAATTTGTGTTTACCGAATTTTCTGCCGATAAGTGCCGCAAAAATATCACCGATTATTAAAACAGCGAAAGCAGTAACAACTATTACTTTCGGAAAAAGTACAATTACTATTACAGCCGAAAGAAGAACATATGTTGCGCCGTTCAAACTTTTTTTATTGGAATCCGTTTCGTGGCTGCGTAACATAAATCCAAAAAGTGAATGAAAAATGTTTTTCACGAAAGGATTGTAATGTCTGAGTAGATCAAATGTCAAAGATAAAACAGCCAGGGGGACCAGGATTAATAGAGCCGTTTCCCGTGTGATATAATAATAAATAACCGGAATAGATAATGAACACAGGTGAATTCCTTTTCTCACCAATTCATGTTTGTAGTCGATGGTGCCATTGTCAATTTGATTCATTTTCAGTATTAGCCTGATTATCTCCTTTACGTTTTACTTTTTCGGTCATGAGTTTTTTCACATGTTCCGGTATTTCATTTTCAGTTTCTTTTGTATCATTGTTCTTTTTCAAAGGAGGAAGTTCTTCACCTTTTATAATTTTATCAATCTCTTCCGAATCCAGAATTTCGCGTTCAAGAAGTTCTTTGCTAAGCTTATGAAGTAATTCCATATTATTGGTTAAAATTTCTTCAGCACGAAGCATACAGCCTGAAACAATTTCTTTTATTTCTGCATCGATAACCCGCGCGGTTTCTTCGCTGTAGTCTTTATGTTTGGTTATTTCTCTGCCAAGAAAAATCTCTTCTTCGTTCTGACCATAAGCAAGCGGACCCAGTTTTTCACTCATGCCCCACTCGCATACCATTTTACGGGCTATGCTTGTAGATTTTTCAATATCATTTCCGGCGCCGGTAGTAAAATTATTAAATACAATTTTTTCAGCCGCTCTTCCGCCTAGTGCATAAGTAATCATAGCTTCGAGATATGCTTTTGAATAGGTATGTTTTTCATCAACCGGCAAATAAGTAGTTACGCCAAGCGCTCTTCCGCGAGGAATTATTGTTACCTTGTGAACAGGATCAGCCTCAGGAATCATTCTGGCAACAAGAACGTGACCTATTTCATGATACGCAGTTATCTTTTTCTCATTTTCAGAGATTATCATACTCTTGCGTTCCATTCCCATCATGACTTTATCTTTAGCTTCTTCAAAGTCATCCATGCTTACTTTTTTCTTGTCTTTTCTCGCAGCCAGTAAAGCGGCTTCATTGACCATGTTTGCTAATTCAGCGCCTGCCAGACCGGGAGTTCCTTTTGCAAGTGTTTTTAAGTTAACATCTTCAGCCAAAGGAATTTTTTTCGTGTGCACTTTAAGAATTCCTTCACGTCCTTTCACGTCTGGTCGGTCAACCACGACCTGTCTGTCAAAACGTCCGGGACGCAATAAGGCAGGATCAAGTACATCAGGTCTATTTGTCGCGGCAATTATTATTACACCGCTGTTTTGTTCAAATCCGTCCATCTCAACTAAAAGAGCGTTTAGAGTCTGTTCGCGTTCATCATGTCCGCCGCCGAGACCGGCACCTCTGTGTCGACCAACAGCGTCAATTTCATCAATAAAAATAATACATGGAGCATTTCTTTTGC
>CAZEXO010000094.1:0-13804 GCA_964516545.1 uncultured Melioribacteraceae bacterium | reverse complement strand
TTAGCGCTGGGAATTACAGAGGGTACTATCTCGAAGTTTGAATACTTTTTGAAAAATCATAAAACTTCTGCTTACAGAAATGAGGTGCTATACAAACTTGGAGTTGTTCTATTCGAACGCGGAAACTTCGAAAAAGCAATAGAAAGATTTATGACTCTTATTAATGATTTTCCTGAGAGCGAATATAAAGGTTACGCTTACTATTGGATTGGTGAATCTTTTTCAAGTCTTGGTCGAAATTATGAAGCTGAAGAGTACTTGCTTCAGGCCTTTGAAAAAAATGAAAAAGATAAATATGCCGACTACAATCTGTTTGCCTTGGCAAAAGTATATGAAAATTTGGAGAAATATGAAAAAGCTGCCGGGAATTATGATAAAATTTTATCCAATTACTGGGATAGCAGCCTGACACCGCTAGCTCAACTTAGAATTGGTATTTGTTATTTCCATCTCAAAGATTATCAGAAATCAATTCTTGAACTCTCCGATCCATTGTTACTCAATCTCCAACCGAAAGAAAAATATCAGGCTGATTATTTACTGGCTAATTCATATTTCAAATTAAAGGAATACAACGAAGCGAGAAAATTATTTACCGAAGTCATGAATCAGGATTTCAGTAACGAAAACAGCGAACAACTCGAATATGGTTTAGGATGGGTGAGTTTTCAACTGGCCGAATACGAAGAAGGCTACAATATATTCAATAAACTATCGCTCTCGGCGAATGATACGCTTGCAGCTTCTTCTCTTTACTGGAGCGCAGAATGTAAACGATATCTTGGCGAAGTTGATTTTGCTATGAATATCTTTGAGCGTTATCTGCAAAAATATCCACGGCACTATTTAGCTCCGACGGCTCAGTACAATATTGGATTGATTTATTTCAATAAGAAAATTTTCGGAAGAGCGGAGGAATACTTCGTTTCCGTCGTTCAGGAAAAAGATAAGAACATTAATGCTAAGGCGTATCTGCTTCTTGGTGAAATAAGATTAGGTGAAAAAAACTTTGACGAAGCAAAAGATTTCTACCAACGCGCAATTGATTTGTCTAATCGTAATGAAGATCTAGCAAACAGGGCAAAGTTTGGTTTAGGTGTCTCCCTTTATTTCTTAAACGAATATAAATCCTCAGTCGATGTTCTGAATGAGGTTAATGCGAGATTCCACACATTTGAAAAAGATAAAATGAACTTTTATCTCGCTGAAGCTCATTTTTCATTAGGACATTACGATGCAGCTCTTCGTCATTATCTGCGAACAGGGACTAATGATGAAATTATATCCAGACAAGTACTTTATGGAAAAGCATATGCGTATTACAACCTTAAAGACTTTACGAATTCAGCGTACTTCTTTAACGAGTACTCAACAAAGTATAAAAATGACCTTAACTATACAGACGCAAGATTAAGGCTTGCCGATAGTTATTACGGGTTGAAAGATTTTCAGAGAGCAAGTGATATATATAACCTGTTGTTTAACCGTGAAAGAAAAAATGTAAATGATGATAATGCTTATTACCAGTACGGACAGGCGCTTTTCAAATCCGGAAAGTACACTAACGCAATTGATGAGTTCGCGAGTTTGCAGCGCAGATTTCCACGTTCAAAATACAGTGATGACTCACAATATATTATCGGATGGATATATTTTCAACGCAATCAATTTCAGGAGGCGATTGAAAGTTACAATCAGTTACTTTCAAAATATCCCTCTTCGGCGCTCAAACCAATAACTTATTATTCAATTGGAGATGCCTACTATAATCTTGGCGATTATGATAATGCAATTGCGTATTACACAAAAATTATCGACGAGTTTTCAACGACGCAATATGTTTACGATGCGATCAACGGAATTCAGTATTGTTATCTTGCACAGGATTCCCCCAATAAAGCAATTGAATTGATTGACCGATTCATTTCAGCCAATCCGGGTTACGCATACAGCGATCAAATATTATATAAGAAAGGTGAGGTTTGGTATAGTCTTGGTGAATACGAAAAAGCGCAGGGAGGTTATAAAGAATTTATAAGATCATTCCCTAAAAGTACGCTTGTTTCTAATGCTTATTATTGGATTGGTAAATGTGAACAAATGTTGGGTAAAAATGAATCTGCTCTTAGTAACTTCGAATATGTATACAAAAATCATCTCTCATCCGAGTATGGAGTTTCAGCGGTGTTGGAAATAGGTAAAATATTTAATGAGAGAAATAATTTTGAGGATGAAATTTCATTATATGAAAACGTTATTAAAAGTCTTCCTGGTTCTCCAAGGTTGCCGGAACTGATTTACAACAAAGGAATTGCTCTGGTTCAAAATAAAAATTTTCAGGATGCATACAAAACATTTAATGAAGTCACACAGTATTATGCTGAATCTGTTTTTACAGAAAGATCCAAAATTGAACTTGGTAAGCTGGAATTACAGAATGAACGATATGAGAACGCGGAAGTATTATTCAGTCAGGCAGGCGCTGGAAGAGTTGATGACATTGGCGCTGAAGCTCAATACTATTACGGATTAACACTTATGAAACAGAAAAAAACTTACGATGCTATTACGGTGTTTGTCCGCGTTAAATCTGTTTTCATCGCTTTTGATGAATGGTATACTAACGCACTCATAAGTCTGGGTGATTGTTATGTTGAACTTGGAGATAAAAAAGAAGCGCGCGAAATGTACAGGGCTGTTCTGAAAAGACATCCGAATGATGAATATTCACAGATTGTAAAAGAAAAAATTAATAGATTATGAAAAAAATACTCATTGGTTTAATACTAATTATCACTGTAAATTTATCAGCTCAAAATCAGGAACGTGAGCAAAGTATTGAATTACCGGATTTTGTAATCACGGGTGTTCAAAGTGTTGATGTTCCAACTCTGACGAAAAAGAAAGCTGAGTTACTCCCGCTATTGGAGAAACAATTTTTTAATCCACAGTATCAGCCGGAAGAGCTAAATCTCGGAAGAATTAACGTTCCGTTTCACGAAGCCCCTAAAATTCTTCAGGAATATTCACCCCGGAATTCTTTTGTAAGAGTTGCAGCGGGGCAATATACTCTTCCCTTAGTTGATATTTTTATCAGTCATAATTTCAGCAATTCAATTCTGTCACTCGGTTTGTTTGGAAATAACAGCAGCGATTATATCAAGAATGCTGATAAATCGAAGTATGGAATTAATCTGAAGAGTGATTTTTTTACCTCGCAATCATCATCATTTTTACCCGGAATTACATTTGCTCTAGAAGCCGGATATTCTAAGGAATCTTACAAACTTTTCGGTTCCGTTTTGCCCACTCCCAAAAGAATTAATCAATTGGCGGATTTTTCTTTCGCAACTGTTTATAGTACAAGTAAGGTTTTCAATTTTTCATTGAATACGGATTTTGGTTACCTCAACCAGGATGAAGTATTCAAGACCAAAGAATTTGATATGAACATTCAGGGCAAAGTTAAATTTATTTTACCGGGATTGGATGTTGATGTAAAGAGTAAATTAAGGAAAATAAATTTTGACGATTCCGTAATGCCTGAAATGAAAAATGATTATTTCTCAACAAAAGCCGGAATATCATTAAGAGCGATAAATAATTTTATGATTGGAGGAGGCGTTTATCTTTCAAAACAGGATTCGAATAGTTTCTTTTCTCCTTACGCAAACGTGGATATCAAAATTAATAAATTTATAACTGCAAGCGCCGAACTGAGCGGGTCATCTGAAATATACTCTTATTCAGAATTACTCGGAATGAATCAATTTATTAAAGCTGCTGCTAAACCCATCTATGTAGAAAAAGCAATAGATATCGATTTATCAATTAAATATGAATATGATAAATATTTCCAGTTGGTTGGCGGAGTAAATTATGTTAAGTACAACGATTATTTCTATTTCTCTGATGCAACAACTACCGGAATATATGATGTTGTGCCTATAAGAAAAGTTGCACAAATTCGTATCTACGGCAATTCATATTTCCATCTTGGTCCGTATGGATCTCTTTACGGAAATGTGGAGTTTCAACAATTCACAATGAATGATGATAATCGTTTGCCTTACGAACCGTTAGTAAGTTCTTCAATCGAATATAAATATGTTACCGGCATTAAGGTTGGTTTCGGTGCTAAATACCGAACTATGATAGATTTTTTTGCTGATGTATCAAATAATTCAAAAGTATCGAGTTACCACCATTTATCACTAAACGCTTTCTATGAAATTTTCCAGGATGCTGAAATTATTCTGGAACTGGAAAACATCTTGAATAAGGACAATTACTTGTGGAAAAATTATCTCGAGAAACCATTCGAAATAATAATTGGTTTTAAGTATAAATGGTAGTAGTATTAATACATGGATAAAGAATTACTTTTAAGAAAAGTTGCCGCAATGTTAGGGGTTTCAAATTCCGAGCGGGATTTGGCGTTCGAAATCCTCATGGAAAAAATCGCGGAATTGCTCAAACCTGATGAGGCTTTGAAAGTACCGGGGCTTGGTTATTTCCAAATTAAAAGAAAGCCGACCAAACTTGTACAGAAAATAATTATTGATGATCTCGGTACGGAGATGAATGATACTCTGTTATTTTCTCCGCTTTCACGGGGAAGCGATTCGGAACGCGATTTAATGTTTTTATCCTTCGATATCCCGTCATCCAAAAAAGATACCGGAAAACTTGATGAAAATGTTTTTGATATCGGATTCAGTAAACCAATTTTACCTTACGCACAGGATGTTTTGTTAAATGATTCTGACACTGCATATCTTCTCCTGAAAAAATCGATAGAAGAACGGGTTTGTGAATTACTTTCTGAATGTGACAAACTCGAAAATTTTGATTTATGGGAAGATTATCTGAATTCCATTGAAGAAAATATTCAACCCAAGTCCAATGAAATTTCTTTGTTGACCGATTTAACTGATGATGAGAATGATAGCTCTGAAAATATAGTTCATGAAATAAAAGAAGTTACCGGTATAAATGAAAATGAAACCCAAACAAATGATGAACCCGACTCCGGAATGGAGAAGGAAACCGGCTCTGATCTCGATGAACTTCTTAAAATTATGCAGGAAGAAAATCAGATCGTAAGCACAAATACGCCAACGCCTGATTTTGAAACCGATTTGAACGAGGAATCCAAAACAAATATTTCTGATGAAATTATTAATGAGATTAAAGAAGAAAATGAACTTATCGAACCTGCAGAAATCAATGAAAATCTGAAAAATGACAATGAGAATTTCATTGAGAACAATCAGGCAATCATAGATGATTTTGAAATTCCTTTTCTCGCTGATAAGGGGAAAGATGAAATCGAAGTTGCGGAAGAAGATATTAAACAGTCAATTAATCAAAACGGGAAGGAATCGGAAATTGATCTGCAACAGGAAATAATTACTGACAACATTGAGGTAGAAAATCAGAACCCGGAAAAGAATGAATCAGCTCAAAGTGATAAAAACGAAATTATTGAAAACAAAGATATTCCTGATGAGGCTGCACCTATAACCGATAGTGATGACGAAATCAATAGTGAAAATGAGCTAAAAGATTTGCTTATTGATAATGAAGAAACTGAGGATACGGGAGCTCTTGAATTACTTAAAGAACTGGTATGGGATGAAGATGAAGAAATAACTGATGATGAAAAAAATGAATTGAAAAAATGGACGGCTGAAGAGGAAATAATTGAAGATACGGAGAGTATTGAGTTACTTAAAGAGTTGGTTTCAGACAGAGAAGATGATTCAAATTTCCGAATAAATGAAAATCATGATTTCGTAATCCATAGTGAAAAGGAAACAGAAAAGAAAAGCCATAATTATGTTGATGAATTAATCTCGAAAATGAATGCTGAACAAGTTAACAAAATTGATTATTCCGCGGAAAAGAAATCTGAAAATGACAAACTTAATTTCTTCACCGAACTCGCATCTCCCTCGGATGATTTTGAGGAGTTTAATTTTATGTCCGAAGAAGAGAAAATATTAACTAACCCGGAGGATTCAATGAGTGACGAGAACAAAAACAATGATCTTGAATGGGACTTTGAAGAACTCAATGAAAATGAAGAACAACCTGAAGAGCCCTTTGAAAAAGTCGATGATTCAGATATGTTCAGAAAACTGGAAGAGTCATTAGCAGAATCGGATGATGAGGAAAATGAAATTCTCAAAGAGGAATTAGAATCCGAAGAATCTCATGAATCATTCGCTGACTCAGAAAGCAAAACTCCTGTTAAAGAGATCGTTGAAACATCTGGAGATGAAAATTCGGGTATTAAATTGGATCGCTCCTCAGTGAATCTAAGTCAAGAGAAACATAAATCACCAACTTACTCCGAATTAAGAGAGAAAGATGATAAATCAAGCAGACTAGTCTGGATAATCGCCGGTATAATCGTCGTAGTAGTTTTTATTTTCGTGTATTTATTTTCCGGAAAAAGTACAACACCTTCTTCTTCAGTTGTAGAAAAAGGTGCAGTAATAGACTCGAATATAAATGGTCAAAGTCAGGCGGAAGAATCGGGTGACGAATCTGTTGTTACGATGAAAGCTGAATCGGAAAAACCTTCAGTTCCTAAACCGGCGGAACAACAAGTAAAAACCGATGTAAAACGAAATGCTGAATCGTCGGGCTTGCTGAGAGATTATCCTCAGGAGACATTAATTTCGAATTTAATATTCTTCAACGGATCTGATTACTATTTACAGGTGGCGTCTTATCCAACTTTAGAAAAAGCGGAAGCTGAGGCAAACAGATTGAAGAAACTTGGTCATAACGCTTTTATCATGAAAGCATGGATTGATAAATTTAATAGTTACTGGTACAGAGTAAAAATAGGATACTTCAAATCAGTTAATGAAGTAAAGACATTTCAAAAAAATAATAAATTCTAAGACAGGGTAACATATGGATATTCTTTCAATTCTATTTAAGGGCGGTTGGTTGATGCTGCCCATTTTTTTATCATCAATTATCGCTGTTGCAATCATCATTGAACGATATATTGTAATAAGAAACTCAAAATTAAACATACCCGCATTTCTCATGAAGATAAGAGGTATGCTGAAAAGAAACGATATTTCGGACGCGATAAGTTATTGTATGGAGGAAAAATCTCCCGCATCAAATATTATACGAAAAGGACTGAAGAAATATAACCTGGGACATCTCCGCGTTGTTGAAGCTATTGAAAGCGCAGGCAAACAGGAAGTTCATAAACTGGAAAAAGGATTGACTGTTTTAGCCACAATCTCAGGTGTCGCGCCGTTGTTGGGATTCCTTGGTACGGTTACCGGAATGATTCAGGCGTTTATGCGTATTGAGGATTTACAAGGCGCTGCTAATCCAAGCGATCTTGCAGGTGGTATCTGGGAAGCTTTATTAACAACGGCTTTCGGACTTGCTGTTGGAATTATAGCTTACACATTCTATAATTATCTTGTAGCAAACGTAAAGAAACTTATTATGGACATGGAAATTGTTTCGAATGATGTTGTTGATGTTCTCGAAGAGGTAAGCAAAGGTAGACAAACAAACGATGACAATTATGAAATTGAGTTGTAGCCTATGAAATTCGAACAAACAAATAAACCTCTGGATATTTTCAGTTTCTCATCGCTTACTGATATTGTGATGCTGCTGTTGATTTTCTTCCTTCTGACATCGCAGTTCGTTATTCAAACCGGTGTAAAAGTGAAATTACCGGGAGCCCAGAATAACGATCAACTTACTCAGTCAAAGTTAATTGTTACACTCACGGAAAATAACGGATTGTTTATCGGCAATAAAGAAATCACCATTGATGCTCTTGCCGGAGAACTTTTAAAACAAAACACGGCAACAATTAATAGCAATTTGATTATTCGCGCCGACCGTTCGGTGAATATCGCCAGAGTAATAAAAGTAATTGACTTGGCAAAAGGTATAGGCATTGATAGATTTACAATTGAAACAAAAAAAGTTACTGAATGATGAATCGTTTGAAACACAGAAATTATTCCTACATATATTCGGTTGTTATACATCTGTTACTTTTGTTTATTTTTTCTTACATGAGATTTACGTATGAAACTGAGATAGATGACTTTGTCACTATTGGATTCGGAACAATGGGAAGAGAGGGATCATCCGGTAAAATTGAAGAACAGATTGAAGAACAAGAAAAAATTATTCCTGTTGAAGAAAAAAAGGATGATGAAAAAGTCGAGCTTCCCGAAACTAAAAACCGCGATGATGATAATATCGTAACTGATAGCAACAAAGAAGAGAAAACCGAACAGCCGGATAAAATTGCTGAAAGCTCTGAGAGTGATGGAAGTGAAGGCACGAGTGATTTCGGATTTGAGATTGATTTTGGAGGTAAAGGGAAAAGACGAATTTACAGCTCACCATTACCTTCTTACCCAGAGGGTGTTTCCAAAGAAATTGATATAAAACTAAGATTTTCCATTATGCCTGATGGAACAGTTGGGACAATTATTCCGCTTATTAAAGCTGATACAAGATTGGAAATGGCTGCAATTTATTCATTAAGACAGTGGCGGTTTGAACCTTTACCACGAGGGTCAAAACAAGCTTCGCAAAATGCGATTATTATTTTCCCTTATCGGTTACAGTAGAAAAATATTCTGCATAATAAAAGCGGTAAAAAAAATACTCGATAATCGATAAGATCAGTAATACAATTGAGTCTCTGTCAAAATTAATTCCCATTCCTTCAGCGGGGACGAAAACTTTAGCTGCCATTGTAACTAAAGGCCACCCCACAGAAAAAAGGATAATGATAAAAACCATATTTTGGAAAGCGACAGACAGACTTTCATCCTGCCACTTCTTGGTGAAAATTATGAGCATGAAAATAATATGTGCGGTAAAAATCAGCGCGCTGATCATTCTTGTCTGTCCGTTATGTCTTTTGCTTGTTTATTAATTATCTGAACTCCTAAAAGTCCGCCGAGCATCCCGAAAATTGTATTAATAAAAAAGTTGCTGAATAGTATCGAAACAGTATACATTAATGAAAAACCAGAGGTCTCAATTTCATCTGATATCATTTTGTATAGATCAATCAAACTCTGTTTTAACTCAGCACCGAATGGTAGTTCACTTATCATTTTAATCAATTGAGGAAGAGTCGCGATTAGGTCGTTATTTTTTGTTATATAAGTAATGAACAGATCAAAGAAACTTCCGAACCCCGCAGCGTATAATCCTGTTATGAGTCCGATAATCAAACCTTTGCTGACAGGATAAGTTAAGTTTATTGGTATTTTATTTGCCTTTCTTTCAAGGAACAGCGCGAGAATTGAAGCTGCCGGAATCAGTAAACAACAGGAAAAAGTTTTTGCAAACGGCACCACCTGTATTACACCTGCTCCGAAACCACATACTAAAGCTGACAAATATTTTTTCAATTTTTCTGTCCGGATTTTAGTTCAACAAAAAGACTAACAAGAGCTTCATAAAGATATAAAAAAGCGATGCAACCTAAAATAATTCCTGTAAAAAAGGCAATGGTTTTTTGATATTCATAAACGCCAATAGTCACTAAAAGAACATCAATTAACATTAGCGCAATCGCTCCGCTCAGGTGTCGATTTTTTATTCTTATTGAAAAGAAAAACGAAATAATTGATCCTAAAAATGCGCCGGCATAAATTCCCGAACATCGTGCGCAAACCAATGAAGAAGAATTATTTATTTCAATCATTTTTGATGGTTCCTGATGACAGATGTGCGAACTGATGTTTTCGAAATAACAGGATAAAATTAATAACTCGGTTTTCTCAGGAAGAATAATCCGGTTGAAAATTAAAATTGTCCAGATTCCTGAAATTAAGAAAAGAGAAATTTTGATGATATTGCCGTCACTTATTTTTATCTGGTTCGAGATCAATGATGTAAATCGCTTTATTGGTGAGTATGAATAATTCATTATTCTTGACAGTTATATTTTCAATCTTGTTATCATCCGCAAGCGTGTGAATTTTGGTAAACACCGGAGAGTCTAAATCCGTCAGTGAAAAACAAAACACTTCAGACGAAGTTGAAATAAAGCACTTTTTATCCCATGTTGTAATTTTTTTTGCTTCGAATGGAAAGGAAATTTCAGTAATCCCGTTTCCAAATAAATCAAACACAAGTAAGTCGTTCGCTGAAATTACAATACAAAAATTATTATCAAACAAAGCTAAATCTTTAGGCGAACTGAGGGCAAAATTGCCGGCATCAATATCTCCTATTTTTGCCGTAAGATTTCCCGACGAATTAAATTTCAAAACACGCGAATGCTCTGAATCAAGTACGTAAATGTCTCCCTGATCAGAGACGTCAATGGATGTTGGATATCTGAATTCTGATTCATTATTATCCTGAGGTTTTATGAGTCCGATAAAATTCAAATCTCTGTCGAATAATTGAATCCGGTGATTATTTTTATCCACAACATATAATGTAAAATTTTTGCTGATCACATCTTCAGGAGAATCAAATGTTGAAACATCCCATCCATATCCCCCGATTGATGCTATTATATCACCGTTGCGGTTCAATTTTACCAGGGTGTTTTCTTCGCCATCAGTAACAAAAATATGATCGAGCGAATTAATAGAAATAGCGGTAGCGCTTTTAAAGTTTACTGAGCTCAAAAATGACTCTTCTGATTGTGCTCTGAGGCAAATCGAGAAAAGTAAAAAAAATATAATACGAATGATTTTTGTCACAATAAAAATCCAGAAATTTTAAGTAGCTTATTAATAGTTAATAAAAATTTTCGATAATCTAAAAATAATAGATCAAAAACGATTCTGGTGTAATTTTTTATTAAATTTACTTAACTTAATAGAAAGCTCCAAACCATATTTATTAATTTTGCATAGAGGGTATCATGCAAAAAGTATTATTATCTAGCCTGTTAATCCTGATGTTTCTGGCTTCATGTAAGTTAATTGATGATGATACAGATGATCCGGGAACAACAGAACCTGAAGAGTACACTATTACACTAACAAAACCCAATGGCGGTGAAACAATCGTTGAAGGCAGCGCGTATGTTATCAGCTGGACTAGTAATACGACGGAAAAAGTCTACATTGCTTTTTCCTACGACAACGAACTCAGTTGGTATTTAATTGCCGATAGTATTGCGAATACAGGGGTTTTTGAGTGGTTCCCCGTACCCGGTACGATATCTAACCAGTGCAAAATTAAAGTTACCACTGTTGATAAAACTGCATCGGATATCAGTGAGAGCAATTTCAGTATCGTTAAAAACATGACGGAATCAATTGTACTGATCTCACCTAATGGAACTGAGGAAATTGAAGCCGGCACACAATTCACCATTAAATGGTTCAGCTCTGAAATTGATTCCGTTCTTTTAGAATACACAGCAGATAACGGACAGCATTGGAATTTTATTGCTGTTGACACATTTAATACGGGCGTCTATTATTGGGAACCTGTACCTAACACTCCATCAACGCTAAGTAGAATTAGAGTGAGGAATGCATTTGGCGGCTCACCGTCAGATATGAGCGATTCAACGTTCACAATTCTTCCCGAACCCAGAATCGAAGTGCGGAAACCTAACGGGGGCGAGATATGGACGGTTGGTAGCAGCCAGAGAATTGAATGGTATTCGGAAAATATTCGTAATATAAAAATTGCATACACAACTAATAACGGAGCCGACTGGTTCCCGATTACTCAAACAACTGCAAGTATAGGTTATTATGTCTGGACGGATATCCCGTCTCATAATTCCCAATTATGTAAAATAAGAATATACGACGCAGATGATGAACAGCCTTCCGACGTATCAGATGAACCTTTTGCAATCACCGACCCGATTATCGAGGAAGATATTACTATTCTGGCCCCAAATGGAGGCGAAGATTTTGAAGCCGGAACAGTTCAAAATATTTCATGGAATTCTAATGGTATTAATCTCGTGAAGATTGAATTATCAACTAACAGCGGGGGAAACTGGTCAGTGCTTGCTGATAATCTTGAAAATACAGGAGGTTATCAATGGCAGGTAGGTCAACAATTAAACGCTCCGCAATCTTTAATAAAAATTAGCGATGCATCCGACGGAACACCCAGCGATGTGAGCAATGGTACGTTTAAAATCAGTCCGATTAAATCAATTAATGTTACCTACCCGACAAGCGGTTTGGTATTCAGAGCAGGCGATCCTGTAACCGTGACATGGGAATCTTCAGGACTTGAAAAAATAAATATAAGATACACAACAACAAATGGTATCGGTACTTTGGATGAACCTCCGTTTTATATTCTGGTTACTAATGTTGCAAATCAGGGCTTTTATGAAATAACAGGTGGATTCTCAATTCCTTCAGATAAATATTTTATCGAAGTATATTATTCAGAAGGAGATCGTCAATGGTCGTCAAAGAGCGGTAATTTTAAAGTGACCGAACAGGTCTATCCAACAATTACTTTAAAACAACCGAATGGTGGAGAAGAATTTTTAACAAGTGATCCTCTGAATTCATATTCTCATGAAATTCTTTGGGAATCGACTGAAATAGAAAACGTAAGAATTGATTATTCATTAAACGGTGGCGCCACCTGGGTTAATATTGTACAAAGTACGCCAAGCAGTGGAATTTACACATGGACAATGCCTGAAGATGTTGCCTTTAGATCCGAGAATGCCAGGATTAAGGTAAGCAGTGTTTTAGATTCAAGTATGTATGATATGTCTGATGAAGTTTTCGCAATTCACCCACAAACAAAACTAGTTAGAGTCATATTCCCAAATGGAGGAGAGATAATCTCACCTCCAAAAGAAATTGATGATCCTGTTCCAGCAATGGTCTGGCATTCCGCGGGTGTATATGAAGTACGAATTGAATTATCACTTGATAATGGAGTAACATGGATAACTTTAGAAAATAATTATCCAAGTACTGGGATTTATGCATTTCCATTTATTTATCCATCATCGATGAATGCGAGAATTAAGATTACTGATGTAAGCACAGATGCAGGCTCCGCTCCAGCTTCAGATATAAGTGATAATGTTTTTGGATATAATGTTGTTGAGTAAATAATACTTAATAATCAACAGATAGAATCTTAACAGAAGGCTGAGAAAAGTATACTCAGCCTTCTGTTTAACTTTGATAATTTGGTAGGTACACTTCAAATATAACGAGGAATAGTTGTTTGGGCGCATTAGAAAATTAATTGAAGAATTCTACCCTAACGAATCTTTTAGGATTGTTCTCATAAAATGGAAAATCTTCTTTCTATTTCTGCTGCTAGTTCTTGGGATAGGATATTTTTACCTTCGTACGCAAAATCAGGCTAACCTTGAATTATTGAAGAAACAAAACGAAGAAATACAAGTTGCTGTAAGAGATTATTCAAGAAGTACGAGCCAGGTTAACTATAAACCATCTGATAAAAACGCCGCTATAGAAAAACTTGAGAGATATAAAAAAGACCTATCGGCTCTTAATTAAAGAATCAGCGAGATCAAAAAATTTTGGTTTCTTGAGTAAAGTTAGTTATTTTTACACCTCAATTTGCCCGATGGTGTAATTGGCAACACGTCTGACTCTGGATCAGAAGAGTTCAGGTTCGACCCCTGATCGGGCAGCTCTAAAAAGCTTGATTATGAATTGTAATCGAGCTTTTTTTATATCCTGCCTTGAAATAAACCCGATGATTATCAAGAATTTAGAGTAGGGAGTCAGTAGGGACTTTAAGATGCCCTATCCTTTATACTACCGAACATTATTTTATGTGA
>CAZEXO010000093.1:0-13831 GCA_964516545.1 uncultured Melioribacteraceae bacterium | reverse complement strand
GGAATACATTTCTGAAGGATAAGAAACTTAAGGAAAGTCTCGAAGCCTATAAAAACTCACTGCGGCTTAACCCTAATGATAATGAAACGAAATACAATTTATCCTACGCGCTGAAGCAAATGCAACAACAACAAAATCAGCAGCAACAAAATCAGGATCAGAATAAAGACCAGAACAAAGATCAGCAACAACAGGATCAGCAGCAGCAAAATCAAAATAAAGATCAGAATCAGGAACAAAATAAAGATCAACAGCAACAACAGCAGCCTCAGGAACAGAAAGATCAGATATCGAAAGAAGAGGCTCAGAGGATTCTGGAAGCCCTGAAAAACAATGAATCCGATCTTCAAAAAGAACTGAGAAAAAGAAAATCCAGAGTGATACAGAAAGAGAAAGACTGGTAATAGAAAAATAAAATGCTAAAGAGAAACTTTTACATATTAATATTTGCATTGAGTTTACTGAACATCAATGTATTTGCTCAGGAGTTCAGCTCCTCGGTTGATAAGACCAAAGTCGGCGAGAATGAAACCTTCCAGGCATATTTCACTTTTAAGGGTGAAAGCACAAATGAGCTGCGGAATTTCAAACCTCCGTCATTCGAAGGATTTCGAATTTTATCCGGACCAAATCAATCTACGAGCATGCAATATATTAACGGGGCGATGTCCGGTTCGGTTACTTATTCTTATTATTTACAAGGCGCTCAGATTGGAAAGTATACCATTCGTCCGGCGAGCATTGATTACCGGGGTAAGAGTTACACAACTTCTCCCATCGAGATTGAAGTGGTTAAGGGTTCAGCGTCCTCTCAACAGCAGGGCAGCGGAAGAAATCAACAACAATCAACCGGTGGAATATCCAATGAAGAGCTGGCGAAAAATGTTTTCATCAGAGCTATTCCCGACAAACAGAATGTTCTCCTCGGCGAACAGGTGACTGTTACCTATAAACTTTACACCAAACTTGATATGAATTCTCCCCAGATTTCCAAGCTTCCCACTTATCAGGGATTTTGGGCTGAAGAACTGGATATGGGGAACAATATTTATTTTGATGTGGAGATGTATGAAGGCGAACGCGTAAGAGCCGCAGTGATTAAAAAGGTTGCTTTATTCCCCACGAAAACAGGAGAACTTTCCGTAACGCCTTTTGAGCTTGATGTTCCTGTCCAGATACGCCGTCGCCGCACAGGTGACATTTTTGATCAATTCTTTAATGATTCGTTTTTCGGAAGAGCTGAAACAGTCCAGTTCAAAGCCAAATCGAATACGCTGAAAATAAACGTGCGCCCGCTGCCCGAGCAAAACAAACCCTCTTCCTTTAAAGGTGCTGTTGGAAAATATAATTTTAAGACGGAGTTCGATAAATCCGATATTACTGCCAACGAAAGTATCGCTCTTAAAATTAATGTTGAAGGAACGGGCAACATTAAATTAATTGAAGTGCCCAAACCGGTATTACCCGCAGGGTTCGAACAATATGAGCCGAAAGTATCCGATAAAATTAATCGGAAGGGAGTTATCGGCGGAACTAAAATAATCGAATATTTACTCGTACCCAGAATACCCGGTGTTAATAAAATTCCCGCCATGGAATTTTCATATTTTGATTTGAACCAAAGACGTTATGTAACTCTCGCAACACCCGAACATATTATTAATGTAAGAGAAGGAACAGGTTCTTACGAAGCTGCCGGAACGGGTCTTTCAAAGGAAGACATCCGACTGTTGAGCGAGGACATTCGATACATAAAATTATCGGATTTTAATCTTGAGAAGAAAAGAGAATTCAGCGCTGTTGGATTATGGTTTTGGATAATGCTGGTTTTCCCGGCGGCTCTTTTGGGCGTGTTGCTTTATGTTAAACAAAAACAGGACGCTCTTCAGGGAAATGTTCAGTTGCTTCGTTATCGTAAAGCTGAGAAACAGGCTCGCGAACGACTTAAAAAAGCAAAGAAAGAATTACTGGCGAATAACCTTTCGGTATTTCATTCCGAACTTTCAATGGCGCTGTTCGGTTATCTCGAAGATAAACTGGGAATTAAAAAATCGGATTTTACTCTTGACAGGGCGCTGAAAGAATTATCGTCAAGAAATGTGAAAGATGAGCTGATCGAAAAAGTTAAAGAAATTTCGGAAAGATGTGAGTTCGCCCGATTCGCTCCGGCAAGTCAGACAACTGAAAACTCAAATGAACTTTATGAAAATTCCGTGAAACTGATTATTGAGCTTGAAGATTCAGTTACAGTCAAAAAGAGATAACAGACTATGAAAAAATTTTATTATATGATATTGTTTCTGATGATTTTATTAAGCGGGGAAATATCCGCTCAGTTTAATGAACTTGTTGAGAAAGGAAATCATTTCTATCAAAGTGAACAATATGATGAAGCAATTTCTCTTTATAAAAGAGTGCTTGAGAACGGTTATGAAAGCGCAGCCTTGTATTATAATATCGGGAACAGTTATTTCAGAACCGGCAGACTCGGTTACGCGATATTAAATTACGAAAAAGCCCTGAAACTGAATCCGGGAGATGAAGAGACTGAGTATAATTTAAAACTTGCCAACGCCAGGATTACAGACAAAATTAAAGAATTACCCGAAGTGCCCATATTAGCTTACTGGGATTTGATCGTAAATTCCTTTAGCCTCGATACTTGGCTTACTGTTTTTATTATTTTCTGGTTACTGTTTCTGGCTTGTATTGCCCTCTATTTTTTATCGCGAAGAGTTAAAATGCAGCGGCTGGCAACAATGATCGGTTTGTTTAACCTGACAATGATTCTCATAATCGGAATTTTTTTAATCAGCAGCATTCACCGGGAAAGTACGCGGGACTATGGCGTTTTAGTGAAATCGGTTGTTACAGTCAAAACTTCTCCCGATGCTTCGCAAAGTGACGCGTTTGTTATCCACGAGGGAATTAAATTTCAGATTGAGGAAAAACTCAACGAGTGGACACGCATTAAACTTGCTGATGGTAAAGTCGGTTGGCTTACGGACGATACTTACGAATCAATCTAAGGTTATTTATGATCGATGTCGATTTCAAACGGGACCCGAAAAAATATAATAATTTAAAACTCGCTATCGGCATTGGTAAAGGATTGGGTTCTTTTTTACTCCTCATTTATTTCGTTACAAGCGGTTATAGTTCGTGGCTTGAGCAATCTTTGTTACTCTATATTCCCAATGGTTATTTACGGTTTATTGCTTTTGTTGTGATACTTGGTCTCATCTCTTCAATAATATTTTTTCCCATAAGTTTTTACTCGGAGTTTATTCTCGAACATAAATATAATTTATCAAATCAATCGTTTCGCCGCTGGATTTGGGAAAACCTGAAAGGAATTATGGTGGGAAGTGTAATCGGACTTCCGCTGCTTCTTATTTTTTTCTGGTCGATGAATACATTTTATGAATTGTGGTGGCTGCCTTTCGCGGTTATAATTTTTATTGTTTCCGTGATCCTTGCGAAAATTGTTCCGCTGATTATTTTGCCCCTGTTCTATAAAATATCTCCTCTCGAAAACGAGGAATTAAAAGAAAGAATAATCAGTCTAAGTAAAGAAGTGGGAATGAAAGTCGAAAATGTATTCTCTTTTAATATGAGTAAGAATACAAAAAAAGCTAACGCGGCTTTTACGGGACTGGGTAAAACCAAAAGAATTTTATTGGGCGATACTCTAATTGATAATTATTCCCAGGATGAAATTGAAACTGTGATCGCTCACGAACTAGGTCATTACAAACACAAACATATCCTGAAAAATATTTTTATCGGTACGGTTTTTAGTTTTCTTACCTTGTATCTCATCGCTGTTTTTTATAATCTTTCTCTTAACTGGTTCGGTTTCATATCCATAACCCAGATATCGGCTCTGCCTTTATTGTCGGCCTGGGCTATGTTGTTGGGTACTATTCAGGAGCCTTTGTCAAACTATATTTCAAGAAAGTTTGAATATGAAGCTGATGAATATGCCGTGAAAAGTACAAACAAACGCGAAGCTTTCATATCCACGCTGAATAAGCTTACGGATCAGAACCTGGGCGATAAAGAACCGCATCCTTTTGTGGAATGGTTTTTTTACAGTCATCCTTCCGTCAAAAAGAGAATTAGTTTTATTGAGTCAATTGAGATTCAGAAATAATCTTTTGCAATGAAGATCACGGATAAATTCCTTAACTTTATTCGGCAAAATACACCGGATTATGAAAAAGAAATTATTATATATAGCTGGATTATTTTTCCTTGTCTTAGTTGCAGGCTGTTCGCTTGACAGCAGTGTGGAAAACGACGATCCGATTATTAATCCTCCCGCGTCCGGTTACGAAATTAAAAATCCCGTACCACTTCACGGCACAATCGTTCAGACAAGAAATGTTCAGCTTAACTGGTATGCTGAAGGTGAGCCGGCGTTTTACACTGTTATTTTTGATACTCATCCTGAACCGAATAATGTGCTTGTGAGTTTTACTAATTCAACAGTTATTCATAAATCGCGTTTGAGAGAAAGACGCAGGTATTATTGGAAAGTAACAGCCACATATCCCGACGGCTCTACTGTTACAAGTCCCGAATGGAATTTCGTCGTCGATAATTTATATCCTGACGGATATTCACTTGTAATACATAAATCCGAAACCGCGCTCCCCTCAAAAGTGTCTGTTTTATTTCAGGTGCTTAATCTTGATAATAAAGGGATTACCGGACTTACAACGAACAGTTTCGATATATTTGACGACGGAGCTTACATACATCAATACGAATCCAACGCGAGCGTATCAAGACTAAATGAACTACCGGGAGCTTTAAAAACAATTATCATGATAGACAACAGCTCAAGCGTTGATTCAACTGAACTGGAGACTCTAAAAAACTCGGTCAGAGAATTATTGCATTACGGTATCGAACCATATCAATCAACAGCTCTTTATACATTCTCGGAAACAATTACCGAGCTTTCATCATTCACGACTGATTATGCTCTCCTTGAAAATATGGTCTCATCTATCTTGCCCGGAAGACCGACAACAGATCTTTACGGCGCAGTGATTGCCGGTGTAAGCAAACTTGAAGATATCTACACAGATAACTTTGCACAACAGGGTGTTCTCATAGTTTTTACTGATGGAAAAGATACTCAGTCGAAACACACTTTAAATGAAGCTATGTCAGCTACAAGAGGCAAACAGGTTATTATGGTAAGTTATGATTACATAAACCAGATTGATTTTGGAATTCTTACACAACTGGCAACTGATGATTTATACTACACAACCGAGATGGAATTTCTGAAAGACAGAATTACGGAATATCGCGAACGTCTCCAGGCGTATGTAAATAGTTTTTATCTTCTTGATTATACATCGCCTAAAAGGGGTGAAGCAATGCATCAGATTACAATAAGAGTAAAAAACAATGTCTACGAGGGAACAGGATCTTTTATAAATGCTGATTACAACTCGCGGGATTTTTATTGATAAAATCTTATTTTTACAAAGTCATTATTTAACCGGGAACATCTGATGTCGTTAAACAAAAAAGATATTGAACATATTGCAGCGCTTGCTAAGCTGAAATTCAACGAAGAAGAAATAGACGAACTCACTCCTCAGTTAAACAGAATTCTGGAGTATGTGGAGAAGCTCAACGAACTCAATACCGAAAATGTTGAACCTCTTTCGCATCCGGTGAGTAATTTTAATGTTTTTCGTGAAGATAAAATGAAACCGTCAACACCGACATCGGAAGCCCTGAAAAACGCTCCTCAGAAAGATGATAAATATTTTAAAGTGCCCAAAGTAATTAATGTTGACTAGAAATTTCGGATAAGAAATGATTGTCGGAATAATTCCCGCGAGATATGCATCCACAAGACTTGTCGGTAAACCTTTAGCGGATATCGGTGGCAAGCCCATGATTCAACGAACCTATGAAAGCGCGAAAAAATCAAAATTACTTGATCATATTGTTATTGCTGTCGACGATAAACGCGTGTATGATGTCTGCGAAAGTTTTCATGCGGATGTTCGTCTGACTCCGGAGAATATTAAAACCGGTTCCGACAGAATCGCTTATGTGGCAAAACGACTTCCCACAGCGAAAATAATTGTTAACATTCAGGGAGATGAACCTTTCATTCCCGGCAAAATGATTGATGAGGCTATTGAACCTTTGCTCTTCGATAAGTCTGTTAAAATTTCAACGCTCGTAAAAAAGATCACCAGTGTTGAGGAATTGAACTCAACTTCCATTCCCAAAGTTGTCTTCGATTATAACAATGACGCGCTTTATTTTTCGCGCTCGCCAATTCCTAACGTGAGAGACGCCGCTAATAAAAATGAGTGGCTGCTGACCGGACAGTTTTACAAACATATCGGTTTGTATGTCTATCGTAAAAGCGCTCTTATGAAATTTACAACACTTGAACCGACTGACCTTGAGAACACGGAAAAACTTGAACAACTACGTATTCTTGAAAATGGAATGAAAATAAAAGTAGTTGTTACGGAACAGGAAAGTTTTTCCGTTGATACAAAAAAAGATTTGGAATTCGCCAGAATTTATTTTAACAATAACTTTAAATGATCAGTCGATACTTCCGGTAAGTTCCCGAAAGATAATTGTGATAATCTGAAAAATCACTCAATATCCTAACAAATAAGTCATTTTTTCATAAGGACAGACCATTTTATTAAGTACTTTACTTTCCTTATCTTTGCGTGTTAATTACTTGAAAGATAGGATATGCTGACTACTGAAAAACCTAAAAGAATTATTTTCCTCGATTTACTGAGAGCTTTTGCCGTTATGATGATGATACAAGGACACACTGTACATACATTACTTGACAATTCGCTCCGCTCGGACGATTATATTTTATTCACCATTTGGGAATTTTTCCGCGGATTTACAGCGCCTATATTTATGTTCACTGCGGGAACTGTTTTTACTTATTTATTCCTTTCCAATGGAAAACCCTGGAAAGAAAATCCCCGCGTGAAAAAAGGAATTTTACGTTTTCTTACGCTTGTCGGGATAGGATATCTATTAAGATATCCGACCCCGAGAATTTTTGACTTTTCCTCAGTATCCGAACAATCATGGCTGATTTTTTATTCTGTTGACACACTTCATCTCATTGGATTCGGTCTGCTGAGTTTAGTTCTTCTATTCTGGGTGGCGGAAAAGTTATCTGTTAAAGCGCATTATTTATTTCTTTTTACCTCAGCTTTGATATTTTTCATCTACCCATGGACTAAAATTGTAGATTGGTCAGAAATATTTCCCCTTCCCATAGCTAATTATTTTACAAGTGATTACGGATCAATATTCCCGCTATTTCCCTGGCTCGGATATGTTTTGGGCGGTGGAATTCTTGGCTCGTATCTTATAAGCCATCAGGGCATATATAAAAAGAGAACATTCATGTTCAGCATTTTATTACTCGGCGCAATTTTTTATTCATCTTCAATTCTGACAAATTGGCTCGGTTATTCGTTTTTCCAGGAACAGGGTACGTTTACAACTTCCTGGGAATTTGTTCTGCAAAGAATTGGCGGCGTTTTAATTGTGTGTTCAGTAATGGTTATAATAGCTAAGTTTGTAAAAGATATCCCGAACTTTATAAAAATAATCGGCAGACATTCATTGTTGATTTATGTGGTTCATTTAATTCTGTTATACGGCAGCGCGTGGCTTCCGGGAATGTGGCAATGTTATCCTGAAAGTTTTAGTTTATCCATGACTCTTTTATCTGTAGTTATCATGTATACATTAATGTTCGGAATGGTTATTATTCTTGAGAAGGTAAAGTCATCCAGAAAAAATAAACTTGCAACCGGAACATGATTGATGAGAAAATCTGAAAATACAAATCCGACTCTGAAAGAAGAGGATAGAAATTTTGAACAGTCTCTTCGCCCTCAGGGATTTGATGAATTTACCGGTCAGAAAAAGATAACTGATAATCTCAAAGTATTTATTGGTGCGGCAAAAAAACGCGGCGAAGGATTGGATCATGTTTTGCTAACCGGACCTCCGGGACTCGGCAAAACAACACTTGCTCATATTATCGCCAACGAGATGGGAGTTAGAATAAAAGTTACCTCAGGACCGGTTCTCGAAAAACCAGGCGACCTTGCAGGTTTGTTAACCAACATGGAAGAAAAATCGGTTCTTTTTATTGATGAAATTCACCGCCTGAGTCCCGTGGTTGAAGAATATCTCTATTCAGCTATGGAAGATTTTAAGCTTGATATTATGATTGATTCAGGACCGAATGCACGCTCAGTTCAAATTCGTTTACCTAAATATACTTTGATAGGCGCAACCACAAGAGCCGGATTACTAACCGCTCCATTACGCGACCGATTCGGAATCAAATCCCGTCTCGATTATTATGAAAGTGAACTCATCGATCAGATCATTAAAAGATCATCTGACATTCTTAACATAAAACTCGAGAATGACGCTTCCCTCGAAATTTCAAAACGCTCGAGAGGAACACCAAGAATCGCCAACAGACTTTTACGCCGAACGCGCGACTTTGCAGATTATCATAATAAAAAATCCATCGATCTTGAAATCGCGAAAACAGCTCTGCATGCTCTTGAGGTTGACGAATTCGGGCTCGATGAAATGGACAAGGATATTCTTCTCACAATCATCGAAAAGTTTAACGGCGGACCGGTTGGGCTTAACACTCTGGCCGTGGCAGTTAATGAAGATGCCGGTACGATTGAGGAAGTATATGAGCCTTTCCTAATTCAGCAGGGGTTTATGCAGCGCACCCCGCGAGGCAGAGAAGCCACGCTTCTTGCGTATAAAAGATTTAACAAAACTAAAAGAGCAAAACCAAATCAGGAAAATTTCTTTGAATAAAATCGTTACAATAAAAAATGTTAAAGTCGGAGGAAATGAACCTCTTGTTTTAATCGCCGGACCATGTGTTATTGAAAATGAAAAGATGATTATGCTTACGGCTGAAACTATAAAAAAAATCTGCGAAAAATTAAGTGTGCCGGTGATATTTAAGTCAAGCTATAAAAAAGCCAACAGAACAAATGTTGATTCATTCACCGGACTGCCTAAGGAAGAAGCTTTCAGAATTCTTGAGAAAGTGAAACAAGAATTCAAAATGCCTGTTCTTACGGATGTGCACACTAACGAGGAAGCGAAAGAAGCAGCAAGCGTGGCTGATGTTTTGCAGATTCCGGCATTTTTATGCAGGCAGACAGATTTATTAATAACCGCTGGGGAAACCGGAAGAGTTGTTAACATTAAGAAAGGTCAGTTTCTTGCCCCGGGCGATATGAAACATGCGGCTGAAAAAGTTGAGTCCACCGGAAATAAAAATATTCTTTTCACGGAAAGAGGAACAACATTCGGTTATCAGAATCTTGTTGTTGACATGCGGGGTCTTAAAATTATGCGGGAGCTTAATTACCCTGTTATAATGGATGCGACCCATTCTGTTCAAATGCCCGGAACAGGAAAAACAACTGGCGGTAATCCTGAATTTATCGAACCACTGGCTCGGGCAGCCGCTGCTGTTGGTATTGACGCTTTGTTTCTTGAGGTGCATCCTGAACCGTCTAAAGCGCTTAGCGACGTGTCAAGTCAGCTTCAACTTGATAAGCTTGAAAAACTATTAACCAAAATTAAACTTATTGATGATCTGGTAAGAACTCTATGAATCAAATTGTGAACAAATTCTCCGACATAAAAATTTTGTTTTTTGATCTCGATGGAGTTCTTACATCAATAAATGACAAACTGCACGCGGAATTTTTCTGTCATGAATTCGAGAATTTCTGCGCAAGGGTTAAAGATTTCGGAATGAAGGTTTATGTGATTACGGGAAGAGAAAGCGATGCACTGACAGCCCGTCTCGAAGAAATAGATAATTGTAAAGTAAAAACTGCCTCTGTTAATAAAGTTCAGATGGCGGGTGAGATATTAATACAAAATCTATTGAACTTCGACGCTGCTTTTTTTATCGGAGATAATATTCTCGACATCCCGTTAATGCAGAGAGTCGGCTTAAAAGCATGCCCTGCGAATGCCCGGCGCGAAGTGAAACGTATTGTTGATTTTGTCTGCAGGGGTGAAAAATGTGATGAAGTTCTTTCTGAAATTTTTGGATATCTGGAGTTATCAAGAACTAAAAAAACAGTATGTTAATTCTTTTAAAGTAATGAAAGGGAGAGTAGGAGTTGTCGGATGATCAGATTATATCAATCGGTAAAAATGTGGTTGCCATCGAAGAAAAAGCCGTTGCCGGCTTAACAAAAAGTATTAATAAAGATTTTGTTAAGGCAGTAAATATCATTTACTCTTCGAAAGGACGAGTGGTTTTTACAGGACTCGGTAAGTCAGGACTTATTGCCCGAAAGATTGTTGCCACGATGAATTCAACGGGAACACCTGCGATTTTTTTGCATCCGACAGACGCGCTTCATGGTGATTTGGGAATGGTTAGAAAAGACGATTGCGTCATTATTATTTCGAAAAGCGGAAATACGGAAGAACTGTTTGATTTAACTCTGATGCTGAAAAGACTTGAAGTGAAAATTATCGGGATGCTGGGAATCGTAAAATCAAAACTCGGAAAATTTTGTGATGTGGTTTTGGATGTTTCGGTCGAAGAAGAAGCGTGCCCGCATGATTTAGCTCCAACAGCATCAACCACGGCGGCTTTAGTAATGGGCGATGCCCTTGCTGTTGCTCTAACAGAATTACGCGGATTTACCATGGAAGATTTCGCGTTGCTTCATCCCGCCGGAAGTCTTGGTAAAAGGCTCTCGCTTCGTATTTCGGAAATTATGATTACGGGGGATGACCTTCCGGTTGTTAAAGAAGAGACACTTTTGAAAGATGCGATTTTTGAAATAACTCATAAACGTCTGGGCACGACCTGTGTTGTTGACCAAAAAGGATTTCTTGTGGGAATAATTACAGATGGTGATCTTCGCAGACTTCTGGAAAAAACCCTTGATCTGAGTAACTTTCTCGCGAGAGACGTGATGACAAAAAAACCAAAAACAATTCAGGCTGATTTTCTAGCCTCGTTTGCACTTCAACAAATGGAAAATTTCAGCATAACCAGTCTCATCATTGTCAGTAAGGATAATAAACCTGTAGGACTTGTTCATCTGCATGACCTTGTTAAATTGGGACTTCAAAGCAGATGAGGTTTTTCTTTTCCATAGCATTTCTTCTTTTGATTTATTCATGTAACGAAGAAAATATTAAACCTTCCATAGAAAAAAATATCTTTGACGAAAAAATTCCCGATTATGAAAGCTGGAATACGGAAGTTATTTTTTCCGAGATGGGAGACCTGAAAGCTGTTCTTTTTTCCGATCACATAAAAAAATACGAAGAAGATAAAATAACATTTCTTGAAGGAGTGAAAATAGATTTTTACGATGAGTCGGGAGAAAAAACAACAACTCTCACCTCAATAAAAGGAAGAGTTGATGACATAACAAAAGATATGCGTGCGATTGAAAATGTTGTTGTAGTGAGTGATAGCGGGGTAACACTAAAAACCGAAGAGCTTACCTGGCGCAACAAGATAAGGAAAATTATGACCGACCGGTTTGTAACAATAACATCGCCTGAAGAAACAATTGAAGGATATGGATTTGAATCGGATCAGGGACTTAAGAATTATAAAATTTTCAAAATTACCTATTCAGCAACAGTGACGGATTCGACCTTATAATGAAAAAGATTGTTTTTCTTATCGTGTTTTTTTCTGTCATGTGGATTGTGAAAGGGCAAGATACACAACCCGGTAACTTACTTATCGTTATTGGCGATAGCCTTGTCGGAAATGAAATTGAAGGAGAGAAAATACGCGAGTTCATCAGTAATGTTGTGATCACGCACGGAAACGTAAAAATAACCTGCGACAGGGCAATACAAAATATTAACCGCAACGAAGTCGAACTTATTGGCAATGTAATTATCACTCAGGATAGTATCGAAATAAGAACCAATCAGGGCAAATATTATGGCGATTCTAAAATTGCTCAGACTGATACGAAAGTTGATCTCACCGACGGCCACCTCCGGCTGAAATCATCGCGTGGTTATTATTTCCATAAGGAAAACAGGGCTGAGTTTTACGGAGAAGTATTTTTAAGCGATTCAATATCAACAATGGTTTCCGACAAAATGATTTATTTCAACGATTCCGATAAAGCTTTCGCAACAGGAAGAGTAATCGCGAATGATTCGGCAAATACTACGCTTTACGCGGATACTCTTATCAATGACCGAAAAAACGGACTGCTTAATGCCTATGGAAATGTTGAGATTATTGACGCGGAGGAAAATCTTACAATCTTCGGAAAAGAATTATTTCTTGATAGCCAAAAAAAGTATCGTAAAATTTCCGGGTATCCGGTTTTTATGCAGATTGATACTACAGACGAGGGGAGTCTGGATACTTTGTTTATCACTTCGCTGATTATGGAACAAACAGCCGATTCGGCAGAAGTGTTTTTTGCAAGAGACTCTGTGAAAATATTGCGGGGAAATTTTTCATCGGTTAACAACTTTTCGATGCTGTATCGGCAGGAAGGTAAATTAATTACGTTCAGAAATGAAGATGAGGAGCTGCAACCCGTATTATGGTATAACTATTCTCAGCTCACAGGGGACTCGGTTTATATTTATATTGATAATAACAAACTGGACTCAATCGACATCCGGGTGAATGCTTTGATAATAAGTATGATTGAAGGACTCGATATGCGTTATGATCAAATGTCGGGCGAAGAAATTATCATGAATTTTAAATCCGATAAATTGAATACCGTTAATGTAATTGGAAAGGTTCTGAGCATTTATAATTATCTTGATGAAGAGACGGCAAACGGGTTAATAAAATCAAGTTCTGAAAGCGCGGTAATAAAATTTAATGATAGTGTTGTTGAAAACGTGAAACTTTACGGATCGCCGGTCAGTGAATATCATCCGGAAGAATTAGTCAAAGGAAAAGAAAGAGACTTTACTATTCCGACTTTTGTTATACGGGAAGGGAAACCCGGGAAAGAATTATTTCTGAAAAAGATACCTACAGAAAAAATCAGGCGGGAAATAAAATAAAATGCAGGAAAAATTATTTTTACGAAGCGAAGGATTGGTGAAAGTTTATAAAAAACGCACGGTTGTCGATCAGGTTTCGGTAAATGTTCAGCAAGGTGAAGTTGTCGGATTACTGGGTCCGAATGGCGCGGGTAAAACAACTACATTTTATATGATTGTAGGAATGATTCGTCCGAATGCCGGCAGAGTTTTTTTGCAGGAAGAGGAAATTACGACTCAGCCGATGTATAAACGGGCAAAAATGGGCATTGGATATTTACCCCAGGAAGCATCGGTTTTCAGAAGATTAAGCGTTGAAGATAACATAATGGCTGTTCTGCAAATGATTGATATTCCGGTAAAAGAAAGAAAAGAAAGAACCGAGCGGTTGCTTGAAGAACTGAGTATTACCCGCGTAAGAAAAAGTATGGGTTTTCAGTTGAGCGGCGGTGAAAGACGAAGAACTGAAATAGCACGCGCGCTCGCAACAGATCCGAAATTCATTCTTCTCGATGAACCCTTTGCCGGGGTTGATCCAATTGCCGTTGAAGATATTATGAGCATTGTTCACAACCTCAAACACAAGGGAATAGGAATATTAATCACCGATCATAATGTTCACGAAACTCTCAGTATCGTTGACCGGGCATATATTCTTATCAACGGAAAAATATTCAAAGACGGTACGGCAGAGTTTCTTGCCGAGGATGAAGATGTAAGA
>CAZEXO010000092.1:0-13851 GCA_964516545.1 uncultured Melioribacteraceae bacterium | reverse complement strand
ATATTGAAAAATTATTTGCTATTCATTTTGAAATTGGATTTGAAGGCAACTTAGCGCGCTTAGTTGAAGCAACAAATAATATTAGCCCATCGGGCAATAAATTCAATGTTGGTGAAATTGAAAAACGTAACTTGATGAACTCTGTTGAAAGAGCAATTATTTTTAATGAATCGCAATACATTTCAGAACTTAAAAAAGATTTGGATGATCGTGTAAGTAAATTTGAGAATGAAATATTGATAGCGAGCCATATTGAAAATGTGAACATACGTGGAAGAATAATAGAATACTTAATCTCTGGTGATAATGATGAATTGAAACGAAAATTAATTAAAGAGATTACGGATGAATACAACAAGTTACCCCAATTCAAAACCGATAATACATTAGGTGATTATCGGCGAATATTTGAAAATCATCTTACAGAAACTGATGTTAAAACAAAAATTATGATTTTGAATTCCAATCCCAAAGCCTATAACATTGATAAATTTTTAGAATTTCTAAGCCAAGATAATTCTGTTTTTCTACTTTATTTCATTGGAATAGATGCAGAAAAAATAGTTAATAAAGTGTTGGTTTCAGTTTTTCAAAATGATTTGCTAAAATCAACTATTACATTAAAACATTGGGCTGGAAGAAATTCACGTGGTGTTACTCAGTTTATAGGGGCTACAATTCACGAATTAATTCTAGTACCCAAAAACAACATAGAAAGAGATTTAGCGAACAAATATATCAATGAGCTAATTGAATTATAATTTCTCGGTTTCTCTATTCAGAAGACTTATAAAATATAAAAATTATCATTGCAGAAATGCATATGCATTACCAATCATGGGGATGTTTTTTTTCGCCCCAGACATTCTTGAAATTATTAGCTGTGTACTTCAACATGTAGTATCTTGTTATTTAGATTGCTATTAATTTCATTTAATGAATAAAAAATATTTGATATTGTTCGGTACGATAGTTCAGCCGTGCCGGTTGTTTGGAATTAGACGGGAGATTAAAAATGAAAAAAAGAATTATTCTCACCAGCTTTGTTTTAGTATCGTTGATATTTACCTTTTCTTCCTGCGCCTCAAAGGAATTGGATCGAGCCGGACTTGTTGATTTAATGGAACAATACATGGACGCCGTGGCGAAACACGATGCTTCAGGTTTACCTCTTTCGGAAAAGGTAAAACTTGTTGAAAACACAAAAGTAATTCCCATTGGAGAAGGACTATGGAAAAACGCGACAGGTAGTTTTACCAACTTCAAAGTATTCGCCGCTGATCCTATTTCTGGACAAGTAGGAGTAATAGGAATTATCGAAGTGAATAATGAACCGACCATAATCGGAGCGCGCCTTAAAGTTGAAGATTCTGAAATTACCGAGATTGATCATCTGGTAATTCCTAAATACGGCGATTCGTTAAACGTGAATTTCTCCGCTATACGTCCCGGCTTAATTACGCCTGTCGATCCTTCAGAGCGGACTTCCCGCAACGAGATGTTGAAAATCGCTAACTCATATTATGAAGCCATTGTTAATGATAACGGAGATCTCTGTCCCTTTGCTGAAGAGAGTCAGCGGCGCGAGAACGGGGGAGTATCAGCCGGCGCCCGTACGCCCGATGAATGGTATGATGATGATTTTACGTTATTCAGAAAAATGAAGTGCGGTGAACAATTAAGCACGGGTGTTATGAGTTACATAACGGATATTAATCGCAGACGTTTTATAGCTGTTGATGAGGAGATGGGACTTGTTTTCGCGTATTCAATCTTTGTGCATGACGGCGAACCGAAAGTAATGAAAATAACGGGCGTTCCCGGAGTAACCGAAAGAGTTAATAATTACGGACCTTTTGATCTGCCTGCCGCGCATATTTTTAAGATAAGAGGAGGAAAGGTTTATGAGATTGAGGCAATTGGTTACATCGCCGAACACGGAATTAAAAACGGCTGGGAGTAGGGGATTAATCATTGGTGATTGGGGTCCGTCGTATATCTTTAATTTTGTATTGTTTCTGGTAAACCCAGTCACATGAATCAATAATAATTCAGAGACTCTTTGAGGATCGATAAAAAAATCAACGAGTCTCTGAAATATTTTGTATAAAGGATATTTTTGTTAAAGAACATTAGATAGTCTTTCAGCAAAAATAATAGATAGATTTGACAAAGCAATATTCCTATTCTGAGCAGGCATGGTTCATTTTTTTTATTTTGATAAATCTCTATAAGCCAAATACAACATTTTTTTCAAAACATCATCTTGCGGAAAGATACTCCTCTATCTCGTAACTCCCAAAGAACGTATACGTCCGTTTCATTAAATATTTTGCTTTGAATGTTTACAAGCAAAACAACATTCCCGTCCTTCCGCTCGAGAGAATATTTTGGACTCAAAATCCTTTGCAATAAAAATATCTCCTGGAATAATCCGTTCACCGGATTTTCGCTGAGATACTTTTTGCTCCATGATTGAGATCATATGATACTATTTTAACAACAGGAATTTTTTCGTTTGAATGAAATCACCGGCACTTAATGTATAAAAATATACACCACTTGATAAATCAGCGCTGTTAAAGGTTATTTCATGCCTGCCCGCTTTTTTAAATTCATTCAGCAGTGTACTCACTTCTCTACCTAAAACATCAGAAATTTTAATGGAAACAACATTCTCCTTGGGAATTGAAAATGATATTTTAGTAGTTGGATTAAAGGGATTAGGATAGTTTTGAGCCAGATGGTAATCTTTTTCAATTTCATCTTTTGGACCTTCGAGATCAGCAAGTATCTCACTATAATAAAAGCAATTAATTCCACCGTAATTCGGCAATATAATTTCATTCCCGTATGAATCAATAAATTTTGCCCTGTCGGCAAGATAACCAGCGAGAGTTACGTGAGTATAAATGAGTGAATCCAGGTTACCCTCAGAATTATAACAGAAACTACAAGTATTACCCATACTTATTATTCTTCCACCCTCATCATAGCTAAGCGTAATTTCATCTTTTCTATCCCATGTTGAGTCGGTTGAATTAAATCCATTCGATTGTATTTGATAAACAACTCTTTCATTCTCATCGAAGCTGAGATAGTAGTTGGATAGATTTATAACAGTCTTATCATCAACTTCCTGAATCGCACAATTTATATTCCCCTCAGAATCATATTCATATATGTATTGCTCATACCCGGCACCTTTGGAAATTCTTTTTAAAATTAATCTGTTAAGTGAATCAAACTCCCAAGTATTAAATATGGTATCATTCTGAGGGAGAAATATTGTCATGTTTAAAATTAGACTGCCAAAATCATTATAGTAGTATTCTTCTCTCAGCTGAATCTCATTTCCATCTACAGAAAATGTTTTTGTTATGATTCTACCGGCGCTATCGTAGGTGTAATTAATTTTTTCACTCTTAAAACATACAAATGATGTATCGTTCCAATAAGTGGTTAAAATTGAATCGATGTCTCCTCTTTCATTATATGAATAATTCCTGTAGCCTGGCACCAGTCTAATCCGCGACTGTCCATTTTCATAATAACGTACAGGACATTTAAGAAAATTTATATCTCTTATCAGTTTGCCGTAGTCATCGTATTCAAATTTGTAAGTGATTGAATTATTAACGACACTATCTAAAACAGATCCCTCTTTGATAAGAAATACATCACTCAGGATATCGTTTTCACCAAAAATTCTATGACCGAATATTTGTTGAGTATAAAAATCGGGGCATAATATTAGCCCGAATAGTATTACTAAAATCACGTTTTTCATAATTCCCCCATTGATTGATTAAGGCTTTCAGTAATTGACTAAGACGTTGTATACGCTCCCCTAAAAAATATGATTTAGCTTTTTATATTTATGATACGGTGTCTATTAACAATTACGACAAATGTCGACTGGTAAAAATTACGTTTTATTTTTATTTCAGGATTAAGTTCGTAGTATAACTTAATATATTCTCTAACAACTTTCATTGACTTTTCCGTTATCTCTTTTGTTGCCGGTTCATCGAGTCCTTTTAATTGCATTTTTTTATTTGTGCTTAATGTTTAGAACAACATCAACCGCATCTTGGCTGTGTTTTGTTTTTAACTGTATTCATGTTCTTTGATGTAATGCTGCCCTAAAAACTGTCTTGCTTTTATGGTAACATTACAAATCTCACTCCCCAACAAAGGATTGAAGTGTATTGACAATGCACATCATTCCTTGAATAAATAATTCGACTTATCTATTTTACTTCTGGTACTAAAGAATTAACTGCACAATTATCTCAACTCCCTGCAGTCTTCTTGCTTAGCGGTAAAATGCAATTATATTTAGAACTAAAAGAGTATAATTTGAGCAGCACAAAAAAGTATATCTTAATCCTGAGTTTCTGGGTAGTAATCGGTGTACTGTACGGAATTCAACATTATCTGTTTGCATCACTCGAAAATGAACAATGCAACCTTTTCAATACACTCTTCGATCAGATACCTAACTTCGTATTATGGGGATTATATACCCCCTTCATTCTATTTCTCAGAAATAAATTTCCCCTTCATGGCAAAAACAAATTAAAGAATATTTTGGGTGTTCATCTCTTTGCACTGTTGTTAATTTCTACCGGACATATATTATTGCTGGGTACTATAAGATGGTTTGTCTTGGTTTGCTGTGATTCCGGTTCCTATGTAAGTTACCTGATGAGATACTCCTCAGCATGGTTATATTTCCAGGTGTTTATTTACACCATGATTATACTTCTTGGATATGCAGTTGAGTATTATGAAAAATACCAGAAGAAAGAAGAAACAAATATTTATCTCGAAAAATTACTGGTTGACTCTGAGCTTCAAAGACTGAAGAATCAGCTTCAGCCTCATTTTTTATTTAATACACTCAACACCATAAGTATGCTTATACGCCAGGAAGAAAGTGACAAGGCGACAAAAATTGTTGCAAACCTCAGCACACTTCTGAGGGAAATTCTGGAAAAGCGATATACTCAATGGACACAGCTTTCAAATGAACTTTTATTCGTTGAAAAATATCTTGAAATAATGTCTATTAGATTTAAGGACAAAATTAACTACAATATAAATGTTGAAAAAGGACTTGAAACTGTATTGCTGCCCGACCTGCTGCTTCAACCACTTGTCGAAAATTCTATTAAACACGGACTGAATAATAAACCCGGCTACGGCACAATTAATATTACGATCAAATCTGTGAATAATAAACTTGAAATCAAGGTTATTGATGATGGTATCGGGTGCCCGGAAAAAGAATTAAAAGAAGGTGTTGGACTTTCAAACATTAAAAACAGGTTAAAGATACTCTATTCGGACGATTTTGAGTTCAGTATTAAAAGTGCAAAAAACAAAGGCACAATTGTGACTATTACTGTACCAATAATTCTTAAAATAGAGACGGTAAAAAATGGAGAAGATTAGAACAGTTATTATTGATGATGAACCATTTGCGCGAGAGGGACTGAAAACACTTTTAAGAAAAGATGAAGAGTTTGAGGTAATCGGGGAAGCAGAAAACGGGCAGGATGCAGTTGAGACAATTACAAAACTGAATCCCGACTTGATTTTCCTTGATATTCAGATGCCCGGTATGGATGGATTTGAAGTTATTGAAGAAATACCCCTCAGTCAACTTCCCGTAATTGTTTTTGTAACGGCTTATGATCAGTATGCTCTAAAAGCTTTTGACGCGAATGCCGTCGATTATCTACTTAAACCTTTTGATGATGACAGATTTTACCAGACAATAAACAAGGTAAAAATCCACATAAGGATGAAAGAAGACATAACCGTGCACGAACGCGTTATTACTCTGCTTGATCAGATAACAAAAAACAAATCTGCAAAAACAAAGAACAGGGAATATCCCAAACGCATTTCTGTTAAAGATAAAAACGAAACCAAAATTATCAGCGTGAACGATATTGACTATGTTACATCCGCTGATTATTACATAACCGTTCACACAAAATCCGGCAGTTATACTATACGGGAATCGATGAAAAACATGGAAGACAAACTTAACCCGGATGATTTTATAAGGATACACCGGAACACTATTATTAATATTAATAACATATCCGCTATTCAGCTTTTCGGCAAGAATTCATATATAGTAAAGACATATCGCGGTGATAAGTTTGATATAAGCCGTTCGAGACTGAATGAACTACGATCAAAACTTGGAATGTAACCCGGCTCACTGCATAATACTTTCCACTTACTGCAATTAACTTCACATAAACATTCGTACATATTACCATTGTACCATATCATAATCTTTTTAGGTGTGCGATGAAAAAAAACTCTTCATTATTAATTTATTTCCTTCTGGCATTCCTTTTCACGCAAACACTTTCAGCTGCCGAAAAGGCGATAATTATTGACGGCAATCTTAATGAAGAATTCTGGTCGGATTCTAAAAGATATTCAGACTTCAAAACTATGCAGCCGACTTACGGTAATTCTCCAACAAACAGAACCGAAGTATTCCTGAAGCAGGTTGATAATTCCCTTTATGTAGCTTTCAATTGTTACGATTCGGAACCGGATAAAATAAGAGCTGTGATGAGTGATCGTGACAATATTTTAAATAATGATTGGGTAAGCATTGAGATTGATCTTTTTAATACAGGCGAGTCATCTATTTATCTGAAGGTTAATCCATTAGGCGTACAGGAAGACGGAACTTATGATCAGTCCGGCAGTGAGGATATGTCGCTCGATATGGTATGGGAAAGCGCTGCGTTAGTGCATAGCGAAGGATATACAGTTGAGATGTCTCTCCCCTTTGACAACCTTCGTTTTCCGAATGAGGAAAGTTTTATGATGGGTCTCAGTTTCAGAAGATGTATTAATCATACTTCTGAAATTTTATCATATCCTGAATTTAATCCGGCTAAGGGAAGCAGATTAAAACAGAATGATGTTTTTGAAATCCGGAACCTGAAGTTTTCCATACAGGTAAATGTTATTCCCTCCCTGGTAATGAGTTACAATGAAACAAAACATGAGGGTAACTGGCAGTATAAAAAAGACCTTGCCGATTTTGGACTTAATACAAAGGTTGGCATATCTCCTGAGTTAATTATTGAAGCAACCTATAATCCTGATTTTTCTCAGGTGGAAAGTGATGCCGGGCAGGTGGATATAAATCTACGCAATTCAATTTATTATCCTGAAAAGCGGCAGTTCTTTCAGGAAGGTCTGGAAAATTTTTCACTGGCTGGAAACTCAATCGGTTATTTTAATCCCCTGGGCAGTATTGTTAATACCCGCAATATTATTGATCCAGTGGCTGGCGTTAAACTGAATGGTAAAATCAGTTCTGCAAATTCTATCTCTGCAATTTTTGCTGTTGATGAATATCGGCAGGATCAATCCGGACTTAACTCCAACACAGTATTTTCTATTGTCAGGTTCAGACACAACTATCAGAAGAATGATTATTTCGGTGGGTTTATTACAGGTCGTGAGACCGGAGTTTACGGCAATCGCGTAGCGGGACTTGATGCAACATATCACCTGAATAATGGCGCCAGAATGGGAGTCCATTCAATTGTTACACAAACAAAAGATCTTGAGGGTAAAACTAAATATGGATCATCTTTCGGGATAAACTACATTTATGCTAACCCTTCAATCTCTTTAAATACCAGCGTTCAAAGTGTCTCAAGCAATTTCCAGACAGATGTTGGTTATGTCGAGCGTTCCGGTATGTTACAGACAGCTATTTTTTTAACTCAATATAATTATTTTCATTCATCGTTTATTAACCGCCTCAGTATTCTGGCAAACACAGAAAACTCAATAGATTATCCCAGTGATAAATACGAAACCTGGAATTATTTCGGTCTGGAACTTCATTTCCTTAACCAGTCATGGCTCTGGTTCGGAGGAAAATATGTGACTGAAATTTTCAGAAATATTTCCTTTAAAAAACATGATATAGGAGGTGGTCTTTATTTACAACTCACAAATGAATTATATATCCAACTAAATGCTGCCAATGGGTATAGAATTTATTACAACCCGCAGTCGCCCGGACAAGGTACAGGAAAAGAAATTAATGGAAAAATTGTAATCACCCCTACTCAAAATATTAACACAAGTTTTAGTGTGGTTTATTCCGATTTTATTCTTGAAGATGAAAGCTACAGTTATCACTATCTGATACTGAGAAATAATACCACCTTCCAGTTTAATCAGTATTTGTTTGCAAGGGCTATTATTGAGTACAACAATTATTATAAGGAGCTTACGAGTAATTTTGTACTCTCATTCACATATATACCGGGAACGGTAGTGCAATTAGGCTATGGATCGTCTTACAATAAAAACGAATGGCATAATGGGAGAAATGTCTTAACTGATTCATTCCATAATACTGGTACTGGACTTTTCTTCAAAGCATCGTACAATTATTCTCTCTGATATTTTAAAATCCGGGTGATGGATAATTAATTGTCGATTACAGTATATCTTATAAAATTAGCAGACTTGCAACTGGAAAATTTAATAATTCTATCTCTTTCAATATTGAATAAAAATATGCAAAACCAATTTGTGATCGTTATTATTACACGGATAAGGTCGCAAAATAAATTCTGGTGTCTTTCAATAAAACTTTTTTTCGCATACTTTCCCACAACCCTCATCTCCCGATTTCAATATAACAAATAAATCCCCCTCGCGTATCAGTTTGATTGCCATAGACTATTTAGTCTTTCAGCAATAACCCCCGGCCACGAATTACCACTTGTCAGCCGTGGCTGAATGACCAATCTCAAATGACTACCCCCTAACCACAAATGACAAAATAAATGTGTCACAATTCCACAGCTCTTTTCCTATCCCTCTTTCCAAAATCTTACAAGCCGCAACGCGGCGACACATTAGTAGAAAATCCAAAACAGAAAAAACAAAAAGCCCCAGCGGGGCGACACATTTGTTTCCCTCGTATCTCGTTGGTTGAGCTTGTCTGCCGTTAAGAGGCAGATGTCCAATGCTCTTCGGACGTACCGAAGCCACATGTCTCACAAAAATCCTCTTACCCTCGATCATTGAGTAGAGGCTGTCTCAACAGTTATTTCTACATCTGAAAATTTTCGATACTAAACCCAATCAAATCCACATAAACTAACTTTAACAGCTTTGAGACAACCTCGTATCGAAATGACATGTGTATGCAAATAACTCTCTACCAACCTGTAATACTGTTAACCACTTGTAGGTCAATTCGCTGAATTGACCTCTCAAACAAAGGTTGGAAATGTCCGCCTTACAATAAAACTCTTAATCAACAACAACCATCAACTACAAATGACAAAAGAAATGTGTCACAATTCCATAGCTCTTTTCCTATCCCTCTTTCCATAATCTTACAAGCCGCAGCGCGGCGACACATTACGTTCCCCCAATTCCATCTCTCCCAAAAGAAATGTGTCACTGTTCCACAGCTCTTTTCCTATTACCCTTTCCATAATCTTACAAACCGCAGCACGTCGACACATTTATTTTTCAAAAATCCTCTCCCATCCCGCTGGCTGATTGACCATGTTTTTCGGTAGTACTCGTGCTGAAGGGCGGTTTACCTACCTTTGGTATGGTTTACCTGCCGTCTTTTAGGTTGGTTTACCTGCCTCTGGCATGGTTTGCCCACCTCATGTGGGACTTCTGCCTGAGACAGATAAATTCTACTTACTTGTCCGCCGGTTTGTTGGATAGATAAAAAATATTAGACATTACTCATCGTAATAATATCATCTTCCTTGTCTCAACAAAATCATTAACTCTAAACTGATAAAAATATATCCCGCTTGAAAGAATAGATCCATCAAAATCTATCTAATAATTACCGGCAGGTTGCTCTTCATTCACTAACGTTGATACTGTTCTGCCTATAACATCGTATACAATTATTTTTACTTTACCCTGTTGCGGAACCGAATACGATATCCTTGTAGTTGAATTAAATGGATTTGGATAGTTCTGTGACAATGAAAATATTGTTGGAGTTTCTTCTGTTTTATCAACGTGTACTTTTATTCCGTACTCTTTACCTTTGATCTTGGCATAAGATAAATATTTTTCGTAACTATTTCCTTCCCAAGAATAATGTGCTATTAAACCTAAATTCATTGCTAGTTCGTACCTCACATTTGGAATACCATAATAATCATCCATAATTTTTACGGTTAACTGTTCGTTCAGGATAAGTTTTGTCAGAACTTCGTAACAATAAGTATCCTTTCCACTGCGTGTAAATCTTGAACAATTAATTGAATCACCTGCTGAGCATGCCAGGCTATCTATTTTATATTCAGAACCACTTTCAAATCTGTATACCGAAGTATTAGATGAATCAATACGCTCATATATTTTGTCTCTGAAAGAATCATTGAAATATCCTCTTTCAAGAAGTTTATTGGTTCTTCCATTTTCAAGAACAGTATCCCCAATTACTTCAAGCCAGTAGGTGAATTGGTAAATGATGTGGATTGGATCTGAGCCAATAAATACTTCATATTCCCAATAATTCCCATCCTCAAGCGGATAGAAATTAAAAACGGAATCTGGATAGCTGTTTTGTGCAAATATTACATTGCCACATAACATTATTACTATAGAGTAAATCTTATTCATTAGTAACATAATAATGTTCATCTTCCCGGTTAGGAAGTAAAATACTTATTAATTGTATCGCGTCATAATTTATCTTCCTGCTCTTCATCAGGAAGATATTATTTCTTTTCTTTTACCAATTTCTTCATCATCGCTCTTTTTCTTTTCCTTACTGTCTCCTTATATAAATTTTATCTTTATGACATTAATAACAATCTTACATCTCCTGAGCTCATTACAATCAATAAAAAAACTTTTCAACGTTTCTTTCTCACACAGCTCTATTGTCTCCAATAGTAACACTTCATTCTCCTCAGTTAATCATGTAAAATCCCTGGTAAAAGCCACTCAATATCGTTCGACGTTGTTTTTTGCCAGTTCAATAAACTTCTTACACAGAAAATAAAATGTCTCCATAACCCGACAAACTCTATGTAATCGATAAAATCATCAATGAGTATGCTTATTGATTTCTCAAGACTTATATTACCTGAATACTTTTTGGAATTGCTGATGTTTTTATTATATGTAGGAGATAATTTTTTAAATGCTTCATTTAATCCTTCAGGAGCGAATTCAGTAAAGAATCCTAATTCCTCCCATACTTTACCATGAAGAGTATTTTGACTTGGTCCAAGAATAAAAAGCTGAAGAAATGTTTCGCTGTATTTATTATCACCGAAAAGATCAATAATTTCTTTTAACCTGGCGTAGGCAAGCTCCCATAATTTTTTCTTAAAATCTGTATGCGAAGTTGAGTTTATTCCTACATTATCTATAAAATACTTAGTATAAGTACCCGGCACATTCTTAAATAGATCAACGACTTGTTTTCCACTTAAATTACAGAAGGATTGTTTTAACCCTTCGTTTTCCCTCAGCCATTTATCTGCTATGCATCCCAAGATCAATCTTGGTAAATAGTCTCTAACGTGCCATCGGACATCAAATAGTGTTATTTTTTTATCGGGTAAATGTCGGCTTTGTTTGAAATAAATGTCCTTGATACGGGCAACTTGCTGTGTGCCTCTGATAAAACCAAAATGTCGCAATTCATGATGAAGGGCATACTTTAAATGGTCGTCTATCCACATAACATTTTGGTGCATATTGGAGTAAGGAGGTAAATCAAGTATTGCGCCGTCGCTAAGACAAAAACCGGCTCCGCTTATTACTTGTCTGAAGGGATTAGCTCCTACACTGGACAAATCTTTTAAAAATGATGCCGCCTTTTTTGTACTGATTTTAACTTCTATTTTTCTTAATTCGTCTTCAGGGTTATTTTTATTTATTTTATTAATATCAGGAAGTTTTTTGAATGCGGCTTCCGTCTCTGTCAGTTGAACTACCCTTGTGGCAAATCCATTTAAAAACTCATGTATGTCGGAATTCTTGGATTGATTTTTATCGGACTCAGCCGTTTTTATAAACTTAGGGCTGCAGTAACTCCCGGAAAAGATAAAATAATTTATTTTAGGATCCTTACACAGATTATCGTAGTGCTGACACAATTTCATAATTTGTCTCCGTGTATTATCTGCCTGCTTATCTCTTTCTCGTTTTGTCATTTTACACCGACTCCCGTAAAATAAGACGTCATCGTCAAAACGAAATATTGGCGTATTTCTTCCGATATTAGCAATTCTTAAGATTGCTTCAACAATTTTTGGTCCGTCATAGTATGATTTCTCAATACTACTTACGATAAATCGGGATAATTTCTTTTTCACTTTTGCCGGCAAGTCTTTTTCGAGTTGTTTTATGAAAGTGTTCAGCTCAAATACAGTAACCAGTTTTATTTTATCGGGTACCTTAATGCTATTGAGAAAATTTGTGAATCTCTTAGCTAGATCCAATACGTCGGAAGGAGTAATAGTATGTCTGATGAGTTCACGAAATCCATGGTCAAGAAAGACAAATGCGTATCCTTTCCATGTATCTGTCGGTTCCAGAATCCTACAAAGGTATTTTAAGTCATTTTCTAGTTTTTCCTTTTCGTCGAAAAAGTTGTCCTTCATTCCGTAATGAACAAAAAGAAAATATGTTCTTAGTTTTTTATTCCCTTTCATAGATAATCTCCTATTAATTATCTAAACAAAGATTTTTACATAACCTATTCCATATTTCTATTATTTATAGAGTCTCCAAGTCAATTTTCTTTATTGGCATATAACGGTACTGTCCATAAAAAAGAAACACCTTCAAACACCTGAAGACAAAAAAAATATCCCGCTATGAATATTTAATCACGTCTTTCAGCTTGTCCCTGTAAGAACTTTACCCTCTCGACCAACAGCCGCGCATGGTTAATTTTTGTGAATAAATATTCTGTTTTATTAAGTGTAACTTTTTACCTGATTTCTATGCTTGTATCACAACACCATTTGTGAAATTTTTTCATTATTGAAGTTGAATTTAATCATAACAATTCGTTGGTCAACATATCATGTAATTGCCTGATTAAAACAAAATAATTGCTGTCCTTAAACATTCTTTAATGTTTTTTTCCCTTTACCGGGTGTGCTCATAAAATTCTATTCAAAAATATTCTCATCAACACATCTGGCATTTAATGAAAAATTAATTCAGCAGTGTGTTGTAATACTGCTCAGTCTCTTATTTATTCACATTTAGGAACAACAATTCCCAACCAGGTTCCATTTGGCTGGCAAATCATTTTTGTATTTCCCCGACATACATATGACCCTGGGGAATAGATATGACCATTCCAAACACATGTCTGGTATTTTGTTTCGTCAGTCTCTTCAACAGGACTATTTGGTTTATCAGTTGTGCCTATTGATGCAGATCCTACTCGCTTTTCATTCGATGATTTTTCACCCATTGTGCTTCCTCCTTTTTGTTACATTTTTTTTGATATAATTCCAAGCGGCAACACATCATCTGGTTCCTATACCTGATCAATAATTCTTTGTTAAATCAAATATTGTAACCGGTTTCTTTAGGGATATCTTTTTACCGGAGAGTCTTTAGGTCATTATTACTGGACTAATATTGTAAGATACTCTTTTTTCTTACAATTAAATATAACAAATAAATCCCCCTCGCACATCAGTATGATTGCAACTGAATCGTCCTGGAAAAGGTTGACTATTTTATTGGTTATTTAGTTCTATAAACATACTCGATTCTAGGGTTTTATTCTATCCATCAGCTAGCTGATGGATA
>CAZEXO010000091.1:4269-13852 GCA_964516545.1 uncultured Melioribacteraceae bacterium | reverse complement strand
AATTCTATATGATTACAAACAACGATATTCTCGACTGTGTTTCATTTTGCTCGATTAAAATTTCGGATAGTGTTGTGAGTAATTATTTAACTTTTATAATCATCACTGTAATATCGTCGGATTGTTCAGCGCCTATCGTGAAGTGTTTTACATCCTCATTAATTTTTTCCATAATTCCCTGAGCATTAAGATGAGTAAGCTTAAGCACTTCTGATTCCAGTCTTTCGTCGGAATATTCTTCATTATTCTTATTCATCGCTTCGGTAATGCCATCGGTAAAAGTTATTATTATATCATCCGTCTCAAGCTGGTGTGTTTCAGATACGTAAGGAATCATTGTTTCCATTACGCCTAAAATCATCCCGCCTTTTTTAAGTTTTGTAATCTCCCCCTTCCGGATAAGAAGAGGTGGATTGTGCCCCATGTTAACCGATGTTATTGATTTTTTTTCGTCATCAATTACTGCCCAGAAAAAAGTAATAAAACTTCCTCCTGTTGTATTTTCAGAAACAAGATCATTAATAAGTCGCGAAGCTTCTTCGAGACTTATATTTTGCTTACATATTGATTTTAAGAACGCCTGAACGTTTGCCATTAGCAAAGCAGCCTGAACACCTTTTCCCGACACATCGCCAATCGCCACCAACGTTCTGTTAGCATCTAACTTTACGACATCAAAATAATCGCCGCCAACCTGACGGGCAGATTGGTTGAATGCAACTATCTCAAAATTTTTCGGTTGCACTATTTTATTAGGCAGAAGATTTTTCTGAATTTTTCTGGCAATCTCGAGATCTTTTTCAAGCCTTTGTTTTTCTAACGCTTCGTTGAAAAGTCTTGCATTCTCAATTGAAATAATTGCCAGACTTCCGACTGAGGAGATATATTCAATATCCGATTTTGTGTATAATAATTTGTTTCTGCGTTCACCAAGAATAATAAGTCCTTTCACCTTCCCTTTTATAACCATAGGAACTACTGCCTGAATGCCCATCAAACAAAGAAGTTCATATTTTTCCACAGTCTCACCGAGGCTTAACGGAGAGGTAATTTCATCAACATTTATTTCGGAAAAAACTTTTAACAAATCCTCTTCCTGAAACTTTGAGTCAAGAATTTTTAATGAATTTTCCGAATAAGTTACAACGGCATATTTCGTAACTAGCAGTTGTCCAAGCAGAGAAAAGACAAGCATCTTAACAACCATTGTTGTTTCAAGAATTCCGCTAAACTCCTTACTTAAGTCAAAAAGCGAGCTGAGCTGATTTACTTTGGAATCAAGATTTCTGTTAGCTATACGGAGCTTTTCGAATACCTGAGAATTTTCGATCGCAGTTGCGCCGATGTTAAGAATGGTTTTCAAGAATTCACGGTCTTCCTGTGAATAGTCCACTTTTGTTAAACGTTCTCCCAGTAAAACTATTCCCTGTGGTCCGTTGGAAGAAATGATTCTTTCGATAAGAGAAAATTTATTTTCTTCAACGAAATTCAGAAAGTTAGTGTCGTCAAAGAGTTTTTTATACTCAATGTGTGGAAATTTTTTAAGTTTATCTTCGCTGATACCTTTGAATGATTCTACTCTTATCATCCCTTCATCATCAATCAGAGCGATTACCCCTTTCGTAGTGTGGAATTTCGTAAAGCAGGTAAGAATTAAATTATTGAGTGTAAAATTCAGGTTGAGGCTTGAGTTAACAAGATTGCTGAAATCAACCAGAGCTGATAAATTTCTTAGGGCAGCAGTATTATCATTAAGTTGCATTCGTTATAGATATTTTACTAAAGTTACCTGATTTCGGTTATTTGCCAAATTACGATACTGAACTTCATCCATGAGCTTTTTCATTAAAAACATACCTAACCCCCCCGACCTGTGTTGTTTATGATATTCCTTAATATCGGGCTCTGGAATAGCTTCAGGGTCAAAATTTATACCGTTATCCGTAATTTGAATAGTGAATTTTGATTTTTCGGATTTTATGTTTATTTCAATAATTCCTTCCGAATTGTAACGGTAAGCATGTTTAATAATATTCGTACAGGCTTCATCCACTGCAAGTATAATTTTGCCGATAATATCATCCTCAAATCCAATTGTTCTTGCAGAATTTCTGATGAAGTCTCGTATCTTAGCCAGATTATCGGTCGTACTTTTGACTACCAATTTATTGTCGAATGATTTCGTCATAAGTAATTTCGCTATGCCTTGTTATCAAATTTAGTGATAGCTTCAGCTTCATCATTAAAAAATTCATACAGAACAGGAAATCCGAGAAGATCGAAAATGTTATAGACGCTCTCCTTCATGTTTGAGAATTTTATATCGCCTGAGTTCTCGCGCATAGTCTCAACGTAAGCCATGAAAACACCCAACCCGGCGCTGCTGATATAGGTAAGGTCGTTGAAATTTACGACAACCTGATATTTGTTTTCATCAAGCAGTTTGTTGAAAGTATTCTCGAGGTCGGGCGCGGTGTGAGCATCCAGATAACCTTTTAAATCAATCACACTTACAGATCCAACTCCACGAACATTGACGTTGAAATCTGACATTAACTAACTCCATTCATTTGTTATTAAAACACCATTTTAAAATAACCAAAGTAATATCATCATGCTGTGAATTATCTTTTGAAAAGATTGTGAGTTCTTTCATTATTTCATTCGCAATCAAATCAGGATCGAGCTCCGCATTATTCAACAGAAGTTTTTCAAATCGTGAATATCCGAATTCTTCCATCCCGGCATTTTGCGATTCAGTAATACCGTCAGTATAAAACGCCAAAATATCGTCATTCTTAAGTTTAATTTCCATTTCCTCAATATTATTTCGGAAATGATTTCCAACATCAAGACCTAATCCTATTCCGGCTGGCGCAAGTTGTTTTATATTGTTCCCTGTTACATACATAACGGGTGTATGTCCGACACGCGAAAAAGTTAGAACGCCGTTCTCAGTATTCAGAATACCATAAATAGCTGTTACAAAGTTTTTTCGATCAAGACTAGTCCAGAGAATTTCATTTGCCTTAATTAATAATTCTTTCGGTGATGAAATTAATCTGCTGAGAGTTTCAAAGATACCTTTCACTTCAGCCATAATAAAAGCGGCTGAAATACCCTTGCCTGAAACGTCGGCAATTACAAAACCAAGTTTGTTTTCTCCTATCTTGAAAAAATCATAATAATCACCACCCACCTCAAAAGCCGGAATGAACAAGGCTGAGATTTTCGCATTATCAATTTTAGGTGTGTCAAGCGGCAATATTTTGTATTGGATTTCACGGGCAACATCTAATTCTTTTTCAAGTCTTTCTTTCTCAATTGATTCTTCAATTAGTTTTGCGTTTTCCAGGGCAACCGCTGCATAGTCGGCAAATGCTTCTATTGCTTTTCTGTCATCGTCATCAAAAACAAAATCTTGTTTCCTGACAACAAATAGATACCCGTTTACCTTATCGTGAACTTTCAGAGGCGCAATTGCCATTGATGAATAATTAAATGTTCTTATATCGCTGTTGATTCTCACTTTGAAAGGATGATAATTGAGAATTAATACATCCTGAATATCATATGAATATTCCTGCAGAAGAGTGTTGGTTAATTTATCCGCTTCAACATACCCGATATTATTAACCGAACGCAATTCAATTCGATCCTGTTCCTGCGTTACCAGCCAGGCGGCATCGCTGTTACATACATTGGAAGTAATAGTCGTAACAGTATCCGCAAGTTCCTTAAAATCAAAAACCTGAGTTATCAGTTTGCTCAGGTCCATCAAAGAAGAAACTTCTTCTGCTTTTCTGTCGAATGCCTCGGCAGTCGGCAGGTGAAATAATGATGTAAAAAAAATCACTCCGAAATAAATCGTACCGTATAACATCACAAGATTAAAGACAGTATGCATTCCGGGAGAGAATCCCACCATAACATGACGAATAATATTTTGATTGAGAGTTAATCCGAAATTAATCCCGAAAAGGATTGCCAGTACTACAGAAATTATCAGAAGATAAATTTTTTGTTTCTTCTGCAGGAAAGCAATCCACGAAACCCTAAGCGAATTAATTGAGACAAGCACAATGGAAACAACATAAAACGAGTTACGCAGATAGTCAAAAGTATTGTCAAGTGTAACAAAATAATTCGAAATAAACGCGAACCCGAAAAATAACATCATTGTGTTGAAGTAAGTTTTGGGATCTTTTTTCTGTCTCAGGAAAAATAAATGACGAAACGCACCGAGTATATAAAGCAGCGCGCCAATGAAGGCATAAGAGATAAGCACTTTGAATACATTGCCCAGAAAGTTATTTCCTGGTACACTGGAATCTCCTACTTCAATAGCAGCTGAAGAGATTGCAAAAACAAAAAACAAAATCGCCGTTAAAATACCAGTGTTTAGGGCAAGTCCAAGCGGATTTATTTTTCTGAGATTAATTATTTCAATAATGTACAAGAACCAAATATATGCCGCGGATATTATAAGTAATTCATTTACGAGCAAAGTGATAAAAGAATCACCCTGTGGATAAATGATCTTAAAGAGCAGCAAGATAACTGAAAGAATAATTGCATACTCAAGTTTTGCTGTTTTCCGAAGATAAATAAATGGTAATTGCATCTACAGTATCAAAATGGTAGAATAATGTTTAATTGCTGCTTAATTTACTACAAATAAGATTTATTGTAAAGAAACTAAAATCAGTCAGACGATAATGATTGTGTCATTTTCGTTTTGGTTTATTCAGTTTCCTTTTCTGTTTAAACTCATCACTCATCTCTTTAAGTTGTTCTTTTAGTTCCTGCATGTTTTGCTCGAATTCAACCTGTTCTTTTCCGCTCAATGAATCTGCGTATTTTTCCGCGAACATCAGACCAATTGTTTGCATTTTTTTACCGAATTCTTCCCAATCCTGATTTTCAAAAGCCTTTGCATTTTCCTCTATCTGTTCAGTAAATTGTTCAACGTTAAATTCGAAACTCATATTTTCAGCCAGGGCGTGTTCCGTTTTTTCATTCATGTTTTCTAATGCCATTACTGAGGCCAACTGAGCTGATACTTTAGCAATTTCAATAATATCTGTAGTCATCTGCATAGACAACTTGCCCAAATCTTCATTAAGATTTTGAAGTTCAGGCAGATTGAATTGATTCTTCCAGTATTCTGTAGGGAAAATTTTTACGCTTTTATTGTCCCAAACATAATTAAAATTGGGTCTGTGTCTTTTATGTTCTTCTTTCAATGTCTGTAAATCAATTGCCACCCGGTTCAAATTATTATGTACCGCCGGTGATTTTTCTTCAATCATTTTTATGTTTGAATACAACTCTTCTTTGTTAAAATCGCATTCAAGATTAAACACCGTATCGGGTGAATAAAATACAAATTCTGATTGCCCCGGATTTTTCACCTCATGGATAAGTGCATCAATATCCGGGTTTTCCGTGAACACATAATTAACTGGAATAATTTTTTGCGCCTTGTTCTTATCGACAGATTGTGCAAATCTGGTAAGGTCAGCAAATAAAACCCGATGCAGGTTTATTATATTCGGATTAACAGCTAATGTTTTTTCATCTTTAAAAAGAACGGATGAATAAATGGGATAGCGATACGAATCGAGCAACCTGTTAAGAGAATCTATCTCACTGCTGCTCAAATCCATCAAAGAAATAAATTTTTCATAATTTTTTGTTTCAGTCATTAAGTTTGCAGGTATGATCTCAATGTACTCTTTGCCAGATTCATCAGCGTCAATCTGCAATATCCTCTTTCGATCTTTATTAACAGGAAGATTTCTGTAGAGTGCAAAATTAAACACATCCTCGTTCGTAATAGTAGTTTCGTGGATGAGCGGGTAGAGGTTTTCGGTATAAAATTTAACAATCTCCTCTTTTCCCTGATCAATAAAAGTCGTGATGCTGCCTTGTTGAGTTTTAAAGAATATCATGAGAAAAATTGTCAGCAAACCCAGCGTAATACCGGGAATCCATTTACGAAATTTCAGGAACTGACTTTTGGGAGGTTCATTTTGAATTTCCATAATTAATATTACCGAGATTTTTTTACAATAATTCTTTCTGATATGGTTCGAGTAAAATTTTCAAACTCTCACGAGCTCTGAAAATCCTGGATTTTACCGTACCAACTTCACATTCAAGCTGGTCGGCAATTTCCTTGTAACTCAACCCGTCAATATCCCGTAACACGAGTGGAATTTTTAATTTATCCGGTAATTTTTTTATTGCGCTCCGAACAAGGTTCGGCAGGTCAATATTTTCCGAGTGTGATGTAAAATGCCTGTTATCATCTTCTTCTTTAATGGGAACAAAAATGCTTCTTACCCTTTTTTTCCTTAGATAATCCCGACATTTATTAACAGTGATCCGATAAAGCCAGGTTGTGAATTTCGATTCGAACCTGAAATCTCCCAGTTTGTGATAAACACTAATAAAAACATCCTGAGAAATATCATCAACAAATTCAGCATCGCCCAGAGTCAAAAAAACAAGATTCCTGACTTTTTCTTTATGCCTGCCAATCAACTTAGCAAAAGCCGACTGGTCACCACCATTTACAGCACGGATAAATTCAAAATCCTCATCAAATTCCGGTAAAGAAACTGATTCCGGGTTGTTCGTGTTGTTTTTCTGGATTTGCATTTTAGACGACGGTTCGATACTATTGTTCCTGGTAATAATTTCAGCAAATTTATGCAACTATTAGTAAAAAAAGAAAAAGATACTTAAAAAATATATCTTTATTTTTACTTTTAGATTCTATAACTTGTGTGCCAATATATAAATTTATGAAGAAAGAAGTACGGTCACATTCCTTCTTTTGCACGTAAAAACAAGGGAAATCGTTTTATTTTAATAGAAGGAGAATTTATGAAAATCAAAATTACGGAACAATACGGAGCAGCAGTTTTAGAGCTAAAAGGAAATGTAATGGGAGGTCCTGAGGCTCAGGAATTTAGCGATACTTTACATTCTTTGCTTGATGAAGGTAAGAAAAATGTAATTGTTGACTTAAAAGATGTGAAATTCATGAACAGCTCCGGTCTTGGTATGCTGATTAGCGGTTTCACAACAATGAAGAACGGTAACGGATTTCTCAAACTGGCTAATGCTACAGAAAAAATTGAGAGCTTGCTGGTTATTACAAAATTGATTACCATATTTGAAAACTTTAATTCTGTTGACGAAGCAGTAAAAAGCTTTTCCGGAAACAAGTAATTAAGTACTGAATTCAGATTCCGAAACTACTCCGGGTAGAGATATTCGGAGTTTTTTCTTGCCCTTTAACAAAATAAATTAATAGGTATATTATGAGTGTTACTATCTTAGTCGGAAGCCAGTGGGGTGATGAAGGTAAGGGAAAAATTGTCGATATACTTAGCGACAGATACGATATTGTTGCCCGATATCAAGGCGGAGCTAATGCTGGACATACAATTTTGATTGATGATAAAAAATATGTACTCCACCTCATACCTTCAGGTATTTTACGCCAGGGAGTTGATTGTGTCATCGGCGGAGGAGTTGTAATAGATCCTGTTGCGCTTTTCGATGAAATCAAACTGCTTGAAGATCATGGCATCTCGGTTGACGGACGGCTTCACATCAGTCATAATGCACACGTTATAATGCCTTATCATAAACTGCTCGATAGTCTTCATGAACAAGGGGAAGGAAAAATCGGAACAACAGGGAGAGGAATTGGCCCATGTTACATTGATAAATATGCCCGTAAAGGAATTAAGATTGTTGATCTCCTTGATAAAAAAATACTTGAAGAAAAAATCAGACGAAATATTGAAGAAAAAAATACTTTGCTGAAAAAAGTGTATGAACACGAAGAGTTGGATGTTGAAAGAATTCTTGATGAATACCAACTTTTTGATATCGCAATTGATAAATATATTACCGACACGACCAGTTATTTAAATAAAGCCATAAAAAACGGAAGATCTGTTTTACTTGAAGGCGCTCAGGGCGCTCTCTTGGATGTTGATTTCGGAACCTACCCATATGTAACATCATCAAACCCAACAGCCGGTGGGGCGTGTACCGGAACCGGAATTCCTCCGACAAAAATTGATGATGTAATCGGGATTGTAAAAGCATATACAACCCGTGTAGGTTATGGACCTTTCCCAACCGAATTAAAAGATGAACTTGGTGAAAAATTACGCAAAGAAGGAGCTGAATTCGGCGCTACCACAGGTCGTCCTCGTAGATGCGGCTGGTATGACGCCTTTCTCATGAAATATTCCTGCATGATTAACGGAATTGATAGAGTTGCGATAACAAAGCTTGACGTACTCAGTATTATGAATGAATTGAAAGTATGCGTCGGTTATGAATTAAACGGTAAAAAAGTGAAAGCCTATCCCTCAAATTCTGCTCAGATGGAAAAAGTTATTCCTGTTTATGAAACATTGCCCGGATGGAATTCTGATATCTCAGACATACGAAATTATGATGAGCTTCCTTCTGAAACAAAAAATTATCTTGAATTCATTTCAAAAAATTCGGGATTCGAAATCGGAATTGTATCAGTAGGCCCGCAAAGAGCTCAAACAATTGAGTTATAGGTGTGCGGTGTTTTCTCCATGTTCATTTCGCGCTCCTTTTTTTTGAATCGTAATAAAAGTCAGGAATGATCATGCGATTTTCAACTCGTCCTACTTCAACAAATTTAAAATTGATTCTATTGATCATCGCTGTTGCTATCGCTACAGGAACAATTTATTACACTCAGGTTCTTGTTCAAAAACTTCAGGAACGCGAACGTAAGTCAGTTGAACTGTACGCGAAGAGCTTGCAATACATTGCTAGCACTGAATCAGACAACGTCGATTTCACTTTTATTTTCGAAAATATAATCAAGAAAATTGATTTTCCCCTGCTCTTAACTGATGATCAGGATAGAGTAATTTTTCGCAGCGGAATTGGCGTTAGAAATCTTGAGATTGATTCAACACTTACTGATAGTGAAGTAGATGAATTTCTGGCTGAGACGATTGAAGAACTTGGGAAAACACACCCACCAATAGAAATCAATTATTCTGAATCTATTTTCAAAGGGAAAATATATTACGGCGACTCGGAATTAATAAAATCACTTCAATATTATCCCTATATACAAATTGTTTTCGCATTCTTTTTTATTTTGATCGCATATGTTAGTTTCAGTCATGTAAAAAAAACCGAAGAAAGTAATATCTGGGTTGGAATGGCAAAAGAAACCGCTCATCAACTGGGCACCCCAATCAGTAGTCTTATGGGATGGTCTGAAATGCTGAAACTGAATTATGACAAACCGGAAATGGTTCTCGATACCGCCCACGAGATGAACAGTGATTTAAACAGACTGAATAAAATAGTGCTCAGATTCTCGAAGATTGGTTCAAAGCCGGAATTAAAAAGTGAGAACCTCTATCAGACCATAAACAAAGTAACAAAATATTTTAATCGCCGGCTTCCCCACTCCGGAAAAAACGTTGAAATAAATTTACAGGGAAATCGCGAGACAATTGCAAATCTTAATGCCGAACTTTTCGAGTGGGTTATT
>CAZEXO010000091.1:0-4259 GCA_964516545.1 uncultured Melioribacteraceae bacterium | reverse complement strand
AAGATACTCGAAGGAAATAAAGAAGTTGCAATTGAAGTAAGCGACAACGGAAAAGGTATTGATCCGAAAAGACGGAAAGAAGTATTCAAACCCGGATTCAGCACTAAACGAAGAGGTTGGGGTTTAGGATTAAGTTTATCCAGGCGAATTGTAGTGAATTATCATAAAGGAAAAATATTTGTTAAGCATAGCGCGGTCAATGAAGGCACAACTTTCAAGATTATATTGAATAAAAATCTATAATTTTTTGTACCATAATTTTGCACTGCAATCCAAAAATTATTTTCCTATGTTTCGACTGACTCCATCAAAAGAAGTCTTATGTATTCTGACAAAGACTTCCATTTGCATCAAAGAATGATTGGTTTACCCCCGACCATTCATTTTCCGAACTTATTTTATTGCAATCATGTTAACACAATTTCATTAAGTCCGGTATTTATGACTAATTACGTAAATCTTGTTGTTGAAAATATTTCACATATCAGTAATGAATCTGTCGTTGTAAATTTGCGTACTCTTAATTCTCCGTTAATGAGTTTTGAAGCAGGACAATTTCTGACGATATTTTTTTCTGAGGATAATCAGGAAATTAAAAGAGCCTTTTCAATTTGTTCGGTGCCTGATGAATTACCCTTTCTGACCTTGGCAATAAAACATAAAAATGATGGACCTACATATCGATCTTTGATATCGAAATTAGAACCCGGAAAAATTTTGAAAGCGCTCCCCCCTCTGGGGAATTTCACATTAAATCGAATAAAGGGAACCGGAAAGTATTTATATTTTTTCGGAGCCGGAAGTGGAATTGCACCGCTCTTTTCCATGATTAAAGAAGCACTCAATAAAAAACCCAGGCATCAATTAATACTTATTTACGCTAACCGTGATGAGAAAAACATATTATTTAAGGATGAGCTGGAGAGTATGGCTAATAACCACCGCGATAGATTCAGAATGTATTACATACTCTCCTCACCCATTGACAGAAATCATTTATACAAAGGAAGAGTATCACAAAATATACTTTCACACATACTAAGTGGGTATGAAACAGAATTATCTGGAAGTGATTTTTTCCTCTGCGGTCCACAGGGATTCATGAATGTTGTTGAAGATTTTCTTCTTTCAAAGAGTATTAGTGCAAATCAAATTCATCATGAGGATTTTGTTGTAAAAATTCTAACTGAGACAAAAAATTATAACTTGAGCGAGCAGTTGGTTACCGTGATTGTTCACGGCGAAAAAAATAGTCTCATTGTTCCTGCAAATAAAAGTATCATGTCAGCCGCCGAAGAAAACGGAATTAAATTGCCATGCAAATGCAAAGAGGGAAATTGCCATACCTGTAAAGCAAAGTTATTATCGGGTGTGGTACTTTTGAAGAATCACCAGAAACTTAGTGAAGCAGAACTAAAGGACGAGAATTGCCTGACGTGTGTTGGTTACCCTGTCAGTGAAAATGTTGTAATATTTTATGATGAGCCCGGACAAGAATCCTAACTAATTTTATCAGTCAAATAAATACACTGTTAAAAAGTGATCTAATAACTTATGTATTCCGAATCTGTTTTGGGATAATAATTAATTGCATTGTGTTACCTATTAGCTGAACATTTAGTTCTGTCAATTATTATTCTTAACCCACTTACCATCAGCGTCAGAAGTATAATCGTTTCCTTTTATCAGATACAAAAAAAATCTCTTATTGAAACAAATAAGACTCAAGAGTAGTTAATCACTTAATAAATTGTTGGATTGTGTAGAATTTTAGTAAATTTAGCCTCCAGTAAAACTCAGGGAGTTTAATGAAAAACGGTAAACGTCCCACATGGGATGAATATTTTCTTAAAGTTGCCATGCTGGTTTCGGAAAGAGCGACCTGTCCTCGTATGCATTGCGGATGCGTTCTTGTTAAAGACAAACGAATTTTATCTACCGGATATAATGGATCAATTCCCGGAGACGGACATTGTGAGGATATCGGTTGTTTAGTAGTTGATAATCATTGTGTAAGAACCATACACGCCGAAATGAACGCCATATTACAATGTTCTATTCATGGCGTTAGTACCGAAGGCGCAACAGCTTATGTTACGAACATGCCATGCACGAATTGCGCAAAAGCGCTTATTGGTGCAGGAGTAAAAGAGGTTGTTATTTTTTCGGAATATCATGACACTCTTGCCGAAGATTTTTTTGCGAAAGCAAAAGTAAAAATTAAAAGAATGCAGATTCCCGAAAAAATAATTGAGTATGATTTAGAGAGCTTTACATCTGCAAAAAAGTCAAAACATAATCATGATAAATGCGATTGTTAACATAGCAGACTATTTTCAATAATTCATCCCGAGAGGATGTTATAAAAAATGCTTAAGAAAGAAGATCTGAAAAAGTATTTCAAGCCGAGTAATTTTTTTAATCGCGACCTGAGCTGGGTTGAGTTTAATCGCAAAGTTCTTTCAGAAGCGCTTAACCCTGAAACACCTCTGCTGGAAAAGATAAAATTCATTTCAATATTTTTTTCCAACCTCGATGAATTTTATATGATTAGAGTCTCGGGACTGAAAGAGCAGTTGAATGCTGATATAAGCGAACCCGCTATCGACGGACTCACGCCTGTGCAAGCGATTCATGCGATCGAAGGTGAAGTTCGTCCGATGCTGGAGGAAATTTATAGTTTTTGGCGGAATACTATTATTCCTGAACTGACAAAAAATCATATCTGCATTCAGAGGATTGATGAACTCACCAAAACCGAACAAGACCAGTTGAATGATTATTTTAACAATGAGATTTATCCTGTTCTTACTCCGCTGGCTTTTGATCCCGGAAGACCTTTTCCATATATCTCAAATCTAAGTTTGAGTTTCGCAATTTTAGTAAAACGTAAAACAGGAGAAAGACATTTCGCACGTGTGAAAATCCCAAATCTTCTCCCGCGATTGTTGAATATCGATGAAATTCTCAAACAAACGAAGAAAAAACACAATGGTAAATCGTCATTCAGATTTATCTGGATTGAAGAATTAATAAAACGAAATCTCGCATCACTATTCCCGGGGATGGAGGTTCAGCAGGGATACTTATTCAGAATTACGAGAAACACGGATCTTGAGATTCAGGAAGACGAAGCTGATGATTTACTTGAATTTATTGAAGAAAACATTAAACAGAGAAAATTCGGATCTGTTGTTCGTCTTGAAGTTGATAAAGATATTCCGGCATTCATGCTTGATACGCTTATGGAAAATCTTGAAATAGATAGTTCAGATATTCACATAATCGATGGACCACTGGGGATAAGTAATATAATGTCACTTTACGATCTGCCGTTTCCTCATCACAAAGATAAACCTTATCATCCGGGATTACCCGAAATTTTTTCAGATGAAGAAAATATTTTTTCCATAATAAAACACCAGGATGTTTTACTTCATCATCCTTTTGAATCATTTAGTCCGGTTACGGACTTTATAAAAGCAGCTTCAGAAGATCCGGATGTACTTGCAATCAAACAAACACTTTACAGGGTCGGGCCGAATTCACCAATTGTCAAACTTCTGATTGAAGCCGCTGAGAGGAAAAAACAAGTCGCAGTCCTTGTTGAATTAAAAGCCCGTTTTGATGAAGAGAATAATATTTTTTGGGCAAAGGAACTTGAAAAAGCCGGAGTTCATGTTGTATATGGACTGGTTGGATTAAAAACACATTCAAAAATGACTTTGGTTGTTAGAAAAGAACCTGAAGGCGTTAACAGATATGTACATTTAGGAACCGGAAACTATAACACAACAACCGCAAAATTGTATACTGATTTAGGATTTTTTACCTGCGACAAAGATATCTGCGCCGATGTATCCGAAATATTCAATTACCTGACCGGATATGCCGAACAAAATAATTTCAGAAAATTACTTGTTGCGCCAGTGAATATGCGAGAAAAATTTCTTCAATTAATTTGGCGTGAAATTGAACTGCATCGGAAAAATGGTAACGGAAGACTTATCTTTAAATTGAACTCGATTGTTGACCCGACAATGATTGCAGCATTATATGAAGCTTCACGAAACGGCGTTGAAATTGATTTGATTGTGAGAGGTGTTTGCTGTTTAATGCCGCAAGTTCCCGGATTAAGTGAAAAAATTCGTGTAATCAGTATTGTTGGAAGATTTCTCGAACACAGCCGCGTTTTTTATTTTCATAACAACGGAAATTGTGAAATCTACCTGGGCAGCGCTGATCTTATGCAGCGAAAT
>CAZEXO010000090.1:7455-13926 GCA_964516545.1 uncultured Melioribacteraceae bacterium | reverse complement strand
CCGCTTTAGCTGAAAAAAGAGTAACAGTCTTGATGGGTGATGCTGTTGAACCAAGAAGAGCCTTTATTGAGAAACATGCTAAGTATGCTAATCTTGACATATAAAAACTAATTTATGAAAAACTGTAAGAGAATTATAAAATTATGGTAACTATGTTCGAAAAAGTCCTGCCGGTTTCTTTAGAAGAAGAAATGAAATCTTCATACATCGATTATGCAATGTCGGTAATTGTTGCCCGCGCATTGCCGGATGTTAGAGACGGATTAAAACCGGTTCACAGAAGAGTATTATTCGGAATGCATGAGTTGGGAACAGCTTATAACAAGCCTTATAAAAAGTCAGCAAGAATTGTTGGTGAAGTGCTGGGTAAATATCATCCGCATGGAGATTCAGCAGTCTATGATACAATGGTTCGTATGGCTCAGAGTTGGTCCTTGAGATATATGCTTGTTGATGGTCAAGGTAACTTTGGGTCTGTTGACGGTGACTCACCGGCAGCAATGCGTTACACCGAAGCCAGAATGGCAAGAATTTCCGATGAAATGTTAAGAGATTTGGATAAAAATACAGTTGAATTCACCGCGAATTTCGATGAATCATTACAGGAACCAACGGTGCTTCCGGCTTATCTGCCGAACCTTCTGGTAAATGGTGCTAGCGGTATTGCCGTTGGTATGGCAACAAACATTCCTCCTCACAACATTAATGAAGTTATTGACGGATTAATAGAATTAATAGCAAAACCGAAATGCTCAAACGATGATCTTATTAAATTTATAAAAGCGCCTGATTTTCCAACTGGCGGAATAATATATGGCTATGAAGGAGTAAGAGAGGCATATAACACCGGACGCGGAAGAATAATCGTAAGAGCAAAAGCAAACATAGAAGTAACAAAAAACGATCGCGAGAATATTATTATTACTGAATTACCTTATCAAGTTAATAAGGCAAACCTAATTGAGAAAATTGCCGAACTTGTAAGGGAAGGTAAAATTAATGATATATCAAACATTCGGGATGAATCCGACCGTGATGGAATGCGTGTTGTTATAGAATTAAAACGTGACGGTCAACCGGCTGTGATTCTGAACCAGCTATTTAAACACACTCAGATGCAGATTACATTCGGCGTTATAATGCTTGCCCTTGTTCACGGAAGCCCTAAAGTACTTACCCTGAAAGAAATGCTTCAGCACTTCCTTGATCACAGAATGGATGTACTAATTCGAAGAACAAAATATGAATTAGAAGCCGCCGAAAAAAGAGCGCATATTCTCGAAGGGTATATAATAGCTCTTGATAATATTGACGAAGTAATCGAGACCATCAAAAAATCAAAAGATGTTGAGACTGCAAAAAACAATCTCATGCACAAATTCAAACTTTCTGAAATTCAGGCAAAAGCTATTCTTGATATGCGTCTGCAAAGATTAACCGGTCTTGAAAGGAAAAAAATTGAAGAAGAATATAAAGAGATAATAAAACTCATCGAAAAATTAAGAGGTATTCTGGAAAGCGAAAAGAAAAGAAATCTGATTATTAAAGAAGAACTTCTCGCTCTTAAAGAAAAATATGGTGATGAAAGAAGAACGGAAATAATTTACGATTACAAAGAGTTCGCACTGGAAGATATAATTGCAGAAGAAGATGTTGTTGTTACAATCTCCCACAGCGGATTTATAAAACGCTTTCCTGTAAGCGGATATAGGCGTCAGGGACGCGGCGGCAAAGGAGTAACCGGCGCCGGAACTAAGGATGAGGATTTCATCGAGCACATGTTTATAGCATCAACCCATAATTATATTCTTTTCTTCACTGACGCGGGAAGATGTTACTGGCTGAAAGTTCACGAAATTCCTGAAGGTGGAAGAGCTACAAGGGGCAGATCAATTTTAAACCTGATTGAAAAAGATAAAAATGAAAACATATCAGCCTTTGTTGCCGTTAAGGAATTCAGCGAAGACAAATTTCTTGTTATGGTAACTGAAAACGGAACCATTAAAAAAACAAAACTGTCGGCTTATTCAAACGTTCGTAAAGGCGGAATTAACGCCATAAATCTTGCCGAAGGCGATCGTCTGATGGAAGTTAAAATGACAGACGGTAAAAATGATATTATTATTGGTACCAGCAGCGGAATGGCAATCAGATTCAAAGAAGATGACGTAAGAGATATGGGGAGAACCGCTACCGGAGTCAGAGGAATTAACCTGAGACCAAAAGATAAAGTTATTGGCTGCCTTGCGGTTAAAAATATTGATACTCTTCTCGTTGTTACCGATAAAGGTTTTGGAAAAAGAACCGGACTTGATGATTACAGGATAACAAGGCGCGGCGGAAAAGGAATTATCACAGTAAAAACCGGAGATAAAAACGGAAATCTTATAGCTATGAAAGAAGTTAACGATAACGACGAACTTGTTATAATAACAACCAATGGAATGGTTATAAGACAAAGCGTTAAACAAATACGCACAATGGGACGCGCGACCCAAGGCGTTAGACTTATCAGACTTAACGAAGGAGATACTATCGCTGATATTGCGAGAGTTGTTCCAGAGGATGACGATAAAAACGGCGACTCTTCCGATTCAGAAGAATAAATCTGAAAAGCCCGACAATTATGGTCGGGCTTTTTTCTATCTGTGTTTCTGTAATCAAACAACTTACCTAAAATCATATTGCTGAATTAACTATATTTTTAAACAAAAAAACTAAACGAGGGGTAATGAAAAAAAATAATATAGAAAATTTGGAGTCACTCTGTGTTCATTCAGGTGTCGGTGAAAATGAGTATGGCTCAGTTGTTCCACCTATTTACCAAACATCAACTTTCAAATTCGAATCTGCAAAACACGGGGCAGAGTTATTTAGAGGTGAAGGCTCCGGATACATATATACAAGAATGGGTAATCCGACAATTGAAGCAATGGAAAACGCTGTTGCTGAACTTGAAGGCGGGTATAAAGCACTTGGCTGTGCCAGCGGAATGGCGGCTATCAATACAACTTTTACAGCTCTTCTGAAATCCAACGACCACGTTGTTTGTTCAAAATCGGTTTATGGTCCAACGAATACATTGCTATCAACCGTATTGAATAAGTTTAATATTGAGACAACATTTGTTGATACCGATAAAACCGATGAAATAAAAAAAGCTGTAAAGAAAAACACAAAAATAATCTATGTTGAAACTCCCGGAAATCCAACCATGGCTGTTACTGATTTAAGTGCTGCGGCTGAAATTGCTCATTCAAACAACGCTTTATTAATTGTTGATAATACTTTTATGAGTCCTGTTCTGCAAAGACCATTTGAGTTCGGTGCTGATATAGTTGTTCACAGCATGACAAAATTCTTAAACGGACACGCTGATGTTGTCGCCGGAATAATCGTTGTTAAAGATGAAGAAACATATAAACACTTAAGAAAAACTTTAAATCAGCTCGGTGGTGTAATTGATCCGTTTAATTCTTTTTTAGTTCATCGCGGATTAAAAACACTTTATCTGAGGATGCAGCAACATTGTCACAATGCAAAAAAAATTGCCGAACATCTTGAAAAGCATCCGAAGATAGAGTGGATAAAATACCCCGGACTTATGACTTTTCCGAATTACGAATTAGGTTTGAGACAACATAAAAATTTCGGTGGAATGATTTCATTCGAGTTAAAGGGTGGTTTCCAGGCGGGTGAAACAATGATGAACAATGTCAGATTCTGTCAATTGGCGGTTTCTCTCGGCGGAGTTGAAACTCTCATTCAACACCCGGCAAGCATGACTCATGCAAGTATGGGAAAAACTGCGAGGGAGAACGCAGGAATTACAGACGGACTTGTTCGTCTTTCGGTTGGAATTGAAAACGCAGACGATATAATTAATGATATCGATCAGGCGCTGCTATTAACATAACTAAATTTTGAATCTACAAATAAATACGGGCTGCAAATGTTAAAATCACTTCTTGTCACGATGATTCTTTTGGTAAACATATTCGCACAAAACCAAAATCTTTATATTCCCAGAAATATTGAAGATGCTTATTTTTTTAAAACAAGATATTACGATGGAAAACCAGGTGAAAGTTATTGGATTAACTCTTCCGACTATAAAATTAATGTGGAGGTAGTTCCAGCTACAAGAGAAGTATTTGGCAGGGAAGTTATTACATATTATAACAACAGTCCCGATGAACTAGAATTCATAGTTTTCAGACTTTATCAGGATTTTTATAAAAAAGGAAATATGAGAGATTGGCAGATTGATTCACTTGCTGTAACAAGCGGTGTAGTTATTTCAGAATTGAAAATAAACGGTAAAAAATTTTTAAGCGGCTCATCAAAAGGAGAGTACGAAAGATATGGAACAAATCTTACAGTTAAACTTAGCGAAAAATTAATATCAGGCTCAAAGATTGAGATAGAGGTAGAGTGGAGTTTTAAAATTCCTTTTCTGAATCGTTTAAGAATGGGGATGTATGATGAATCAACATTTTTTATTTCCTTTTGGTATCCACAGATTTCTGTTTATGATGACATTGATGGCTGGGATGAAAATCATTACAAAGGCACAACAGAAATGTATAATGATTTTAATAACTATGAAGTGAACATCACCGTTCCGGAAAATTTTATTGTTTGGGCTACAGGCTTACTACAAAATGCAGATGATGTTTTGGAAGAGAAATTTTCTAAAAGATTACAGAAAGCCGGGGAATCCGATGAAATTATCAGAATTATTGATCAGAATGATTTACTTGAAGGAGCGATAACCAAACAAAACGGAAAAAATATTTGGAAGTATAAAGCAGAACACGTTCCTGATTTTGCTTTCGCTCTTAGTAACCACTATTTATGGGATGCAACAAGTCTGGAAGTTGAAAAAGACCGGCGTGTTTTGATTAACGCCGCGTACAATAAACAATCGAAAGATTTTTATGAAGTAGCGTCAATAGCCCGGAAAACGATAGAGTATTTATCAAACGATTTACCGGGAATACCGTATCCTTATCCGGCAATGAGCGTTTTTAACGGACACGGCGGCATGGAATACCCGATGATGGTGAATGATGGAAGTACGGAAACACGCGCGCGAACAGTCGGCTTAACAGCCCATGAAATTACACATACATATTTTCCATTTTTCATGGGAACAAATGAAAGAAAATATGCGTGGATGGATGAAGGTTGGGCAGTCGTGATTCCTTATTATTTTCAACTTCGCGAAGCTCCGGAACAAGACCCAAGGCCACGGAATATCGAAACACTACAGAAATCTTTCGGAATGGAAACAGATATACCGCCAATGATTTTAAATATTTTTCTTACAGGAAATACTTATAGAAACAGCGTTTATAATCGGGCGGGAACAGCATATTATTTTCTTCGTGATTTTCTTGGTGATGACATTTTTAAGTCAGCGCTTAAAGAATATATAAAACGATGGAACAGGAAACACCCCATTCCGTATGACTTTTTCTTTACTTTTAACGACGTTACGGGTGAAGACTTAAGTTGGTTCTGGAAACCCTGGTTTTTTGAATCCGGCTATCCTGATCTTGCTATAGATAAAGTTTTTTCTTACGAAGATTCATACGAATTGTTTATAAAAAAAATCGGCTCTGTTCCTGTTCCGTTAAAAATATACATAACATATACCGATGGCTCCAAGTCTGAATTATATAAAACAGCGGAAATATGGAAAAATGGAAATGATGAATATGTAGTTACTCTCGATAGAAAGAAAAACATAAAATCCATAACCATAGGCAGCGAACTTATTCCTGATGTAGAACAAATCAACAATGAAGTTATGGTGGAATAGGGATTTAATATGGAATTACAGAAAAAAGAAAAATATTCGATTCTCCCGGTTTATTTTTTAGGTTCGTTTTGTTCCGCATTTCTCTCGGGAGTTATCCTGATTCAAGCTGTAACATCATCAAGATCGGTATTTTATTATTTGTTATGGGCGGTAATTACTGTTGTATTATATAACTTATTTGTATTTGTCTTGTCATTCATTTTCGGTATAAATAAATATATTATTGAGAAAAAGAAAAATCAGTTAACAAGTATTTCGGATTTTCTCAAAAAGTATTTTCGTCATCACAAACAGGACTAATAGATGTTTGAAATTAACACCGAAGTGAAGGTTATTTTATTTCTAACAGGGATATTTCTGTTGCTGTTTCTTTTATTATATAGAATACTTACGGATAAAAATAAAGGCTCTGGAGGTTTTATTACAACCGCTGCATCAACTTATGATTTGCAAACAAAAGACCAAAGAGCCGCAGTTCAGGAAATTGCCGAAATAAAATCCCACAAAAAACTCGAAGAAGAAAAATCATCCGACACAAATCCTGAAGGAAAAATTAAAGATGAGTGAAACAGATTATTCCGGAAGAGAAGATATTCTGAAAAAAGTTAACATGTTTAAAGAGAGCCGGGTTCTCTTAACTGCGG
>CAZEXO010000090.1:0-7445 GCA_964516545.1 uncultured Melioribacteraceae bacterium | reverse complement strand
CTGTGCTTGATACCCATATGCTTACGTTAGATCAAATAACTGAAAAAACCGGAACCGATCCGAAGGCAACCGAAAGATTACTTGCTGTTCTTGCCGGGATGGAAATTATTCACAAAACAAAAACAAAATATTACAATACGGATGTGTCAAAAAGATTTCTCAACAAACACAGCAATGAATATCTTGGGGTGATAGATCACGCTAACAATTTATGGGGAAGATGGAGTAATTTAACAAAAGCGGTTAAACTGGGGAAATCGGTTGACCAGAAGGAATCAGAAGAAGAATCTGAAAAGTGGAGAAAGAATTTTATTCAGGCAATGCACGGTCGGGGCGTCCGTCAGGCAGAATTAATTTCGTATATGATAGATTTCTCCGGAACAAAAAAAATTCTTGATGTCGGCGGCGGTTCCGGCGCTTTTACTTTTGCTTTTCTAAAAAGAAATAAAAACGCCGAAGCGATAATTTTTGACTTACCCGAAGTTATCCCGATTACAAAAGAATATGTTGATAAATCTGAGTTTAATAATAGAATAAAATATATTGGAGGAGATTATCTTATAGATGAATTTCCCCTCGAACAAGATTTAATTTTTCTATCAGCAATAGTACATATAAATTCATACGACGAAAATCTGCGCCTGATAAAAAAATGTGCAGATTCACTTAATCCGGAAGGAAAATTAATTGTGCTGGATTATGTAATGAGCGAAGACAGAATCGCGCCGTATTCCGGAGCGTTGTTCGCTCTTAATATGTTGGTTGGCACTTCGTGCGGGGATACTTATACGCAAAAAGAAATTACTGAATGGTATAATGCAGCAGGAATTACAGAAGTTGAGTTCAAAACAACTTCTTTTGACAGCGTGCTTGTAACAGGGGTGAAGAAAAAAAATAAGCAACAATTTAACTGACTTGAAAATACATTTCGAATTTACGATTTTTATACAGGTGAATTAAAAATGCCGGTTTGCGGCATCTTCGAAAAAAATCCTTTCATTCATCTTTCACGGGTGTTTGGTTAAAAATAAGAGGTCTTTATGGAAGATAAAATTATTAATCCCCGGGAATTATTCCGTTTGCCATGGACGCTTCCCGATAATGCGATTTCATGGCTTGAACCCACCGCGCAGTGTAATCTTGCCTGTGACGGATGTTACAGAAAAAATGAGATCAACTCTCATAAGTCAATGGACCAAGTAAGAAAAGAACTTGATGTTTTCCAGGAAAAACGAAACACTGATTGTATTTCTATTGCCGGCGGCGATCCCCTTCTTTATCCTGAAATTCTTGAATTAGTAAGAGATATAAAATCCCGGGGCTGGAAACCCATAATTAACACAAACGGAGTTGCGCTGACAAAAGAGTTGCTCTTTGAACTGAAAAAAGCCGGTGTGTTTGGATTCACTTTTCATGTTGACAGCAAACAGGGACGCGGTGGAAAATGGAAAAATAAAAATGAAATCGAAATGAATGAATTACGTTCTTATTACGCTGATATGGTTTACGAGGTTGGAGGAATTTCCTGTTCGTTTAATATGACCGTATATGAAGACACAATTGACCATGTTCCTGAAATTCTTGAATGGGCTCATAAAAACATCAACAAAGTTCAGTCGATTGTATTTATTGCTTTCCGTTTTATTGTACCGAGTATGCAGATGGACTGGTATGCAGGCGGCAAAAAAGTTAATTGGCAGGAAGTGATGTACCACTCGGATTTTGATCGTCAGGTAGATATTATATCTACAGAGATTCTTCAGAAAGCAAGACAAAAATATCCTGAGATGCAGCCATGTGCGTTTCTTAACGGTACGCAAAAAGCCGACTCTTATAAATGGTTGCTCACCGAAAGAGTAGGAACCAGGAAACATGTTTACGGTTATGCCGGTGCGAAGTTTATGGAAATGGTTATGATGTTTAATCATTTATTTACAGGGAAATATTTATCATATGCCTCACCGCGAACAGCGGCAATGGCTCGCGCTGCGATGTTATTCTTGTGGCCGTTTGATAAAGGAATCAGAAAAGCTTTTTTGAGAATGATAAAAAACCCACTCAGGTTACTAAAAAAATCTTATTTCCAGACGGTGTTGTTTATTCAACCCGTTGATTTTATGGAAAACGGTGAGCAGAGCATGTGTGATGGCTGCCCCGATATTACCGTGCATGAAGGCGAACTTGTTTGGTCATGCAGACTTGAAGAAAAATTCCGATATGGTGTTTTTCTGAGGTCTGTTCCCAAAAATTAGTTATGTTTCGATCGGAAAAATTATTATAGAAATTTTCCTATGCGGGGAAACAGCTTATGAAAAGACCGGGCAGTGACCCAATAATCAGACTATTCCTTGCGGTAATTGTTGTTGTAATTATTGTTATGGTTCTGAAAGAGCTTAAACACATTCTTCTTCCTTTTACGATAGCATATATTCTTTTTTTCGTCTTCGAACCCATTAATAAAATTTTATTCAAATGGAAATTTCCGCGAAGCGCAGCTATCATTGTTGATTTACTGGTGGTTTTATTTTTTATGTGGATTGCCTCCAACGTTATAATTCAATCGTTCAGTCTGTTTGCCGAACAATTACCGGGTTATGAGCAAAAACTTAATAAGCTTGTTAGTGAAGCCGCCGTCTCTTTTGGTATAAAAAACCGAACATTGGTTAATTTTAACCTGACCGAAAACATACAAAATTTTGTTTATGGCGATTTTGTAAGCGATTTTTTCTCATCAACGATTTCTCTTTTTACTGCGGTAATGTTTGTTTTACTCTTTTTTATTTTTATAAGCACTGGACACGGGATAGTGTTAAGAGCTATAAAACAAAGGTATACACAAATTACGGTCAAAAAGACTCTTCATAAATTCAGAAAGAAAAATATAACGGAAGCCGATAGAATTGAAGAACAAAGACAGTTAAAAATAATAGAGAATATTAAACAAAAGAGATTAGAGCGTGTTGAGCAAATGTTTCGCGAAATAACCGGACAGATTCAAAGATTTATTTCTGTTAAATTTATAATCACTTTAGCAATGGGATTTATTGTTGGTTTCATTCTCTATCTTTTTAATGTGGAATTTTATATTGTCTTCGGTGTTCTAACGGTTTTGTTAAATTTTATTCCTAATCTTGGTTCTGTAATTGGGGTTGCTGTAATTTCTTTGATGGTTTTAATTCAATATGAATCTGTTAGTTTAACAATCTTGCTGGCGGGCATTTTAATAGTTATTCAAAATATTGTTGGAAATATTATAGAGCCGAAAATATTCGGCGATAAATTAGGATTAAATCCACTTGTTATTCTCATCGCCTTGCTTGTATGGGGTTATATTTGGGGAATAGTCGGAATGCTTTTGGCTGTTCCTTTAACCGCAATAATGAAAATAGTAATATCAAACTCACGTTCAAAAAACATGAAGTTCATTGACGACCTCATGGGAATCCACCACTAAAAAATTTTAATTCCCTTCTTCAGAAAATTGCATGATTTATGAAATGGAATTTACTATATTGCGAGCAATTAGAAGAAAATAAATTGTGTAATAATAAATAGGAAGAAGTAGAATCGTTGATGATCCTAGACAGGCAATTGCTATTCAATATGAAAAAGCTTGAGTAGAGGAAAGTCCGAACTCCAGAGAACAGGGTGCCGGTTAACGCCCGGGGTCTCGTCCTTTTTTTAAAGGTCGGGATACGGAAAGTACCACAGAAAAGATACCGCCCGCCAAAGGTGGGTAAGGGTGAAATGGCAGGGTAAGAGCCTACCGCATCAATAGTAATATTGGTGGTCCCTTAGGGGAGTCCCGTTAATTCGGGGTCAGGGAAAACCCCACCTGGAGCAAGGCCAAGCAGAAGGAATCCCGATACGTCGGGGCAAAGTTGTTCGCTTTGATTTCCTTCGGGTAGGCCGCTCGAGTCCGGTAGTAATACCGGATCTAGATAAATAATTGCCGTCCGCTTTTGGCGGATTACAGAATTCGGCTTATTATCTGGGATCGTTTATTATTTTACTCAAAGTAAAATGATAGAAAAACGTTGGAATCTCAAAGATCCTCCCAATGAAAAGGCAACGTTAGCTCTTGCCGATAGTTTAAATATTTCTACCGTACTTGCTCAACTCTTAGTGCAGCGTGGAATTAATAATTTCTTCGAGGCGAAAACTTATTTTCGTCCCTCGCTCGAAGCGCTCCACGATCCGTATCTAATGAACGGAATGGAAATTGCCTCGCTAAGAGTTATTAATGCAATTACAAGTAATGAGAAAATATGTGTCTACGGCGACTATGATGTTGACGGAACCTGTTCTGCCGCGCTGATGTATCTTTTTTTAAAGGAACTCGGTGCGAGAGTTGAAGTATACATTCCCAAACGATTAACCGAAGGTTACGGGATGTCATACGACAGCATTGATCACCTGCATGAAAATAAAGTTAGTCTTATAATTTCGGTCGACTGTGGAATAACTGCGGTTGATGAAGTAGCTCATGCAAAAAGTCATGGCATTGATACAATTATTTGTGACCATCACCAGCCGAAAGAAGTATTACCGGACGCGTATGCAGTTCTTGACCCAATAAAACCGGGGTGTAAATATCCTTTTAAGTATTTATCAGGCGCCGGTGTTGCTTTTAAACTTGCCTGCGCAATTGGTGAAAGAATCGGTAAAAAGGACATGGCGTTTAAGTATCTTGATCTGGTTGCACTTGCCGGAGCCGCCGACATTGTTTCTTTGGTTGATGAAAATAGGATTCTCGTTAGAGAAGGACTTGATATAATTAATCAAAATCCCCGTCCGGGAATAAAAGCGTTAATAAATATTTCAAGAATGGTTCCCGGAGATTTAAGCGCCGGTCAGATTGTATTTACAATAGCTCCTCGCGTAAATGCGGTTGGCAGAATGGGTGATGCATTAAGAGCTGTTCAGCTCTTCACAACCAACGATGAAAAAGAAGCAATTGAATTAGCTAACGTTCTTGAAAACGAAAATATTGAAAGACGCAAGATAGATGAAGCGACTTTTTCACACGCGGTTGAACTTGTTGATCAAAGCGTTGATCTTACAAAAGAAAAAGGAATTGTGCTTCACAACGACGCATGGCATCCGGGAGTTATAGGAATAGTTGCCTCAAGATTAGTGGAAAAATATAACAGACCCGCGATCATGCTCTCAACGGTTGATGGCGTTGCAAAAGGATCCGCCAGAAGTATTTCGGGATTCAATATTTACGAAGCTCTTGAAAGCTGCGAAGATTTACTTTTGCAATTTGGCGGACATGAGGCTGCTGCCGGAGTAGCTCTGGAAATTGAAAATATTCCTGAATTCAGAAAACGATTCAATCACATCCTTAACCAGAATATGACCGAGGACGATATTATTCCCGAGATAAATGTTGATACTAAAATTTCTTTCGCTGAAATCACACCCAAGTTCGTAAGAATTCTCAATCAGTTTGCACCTTTCGGACCAGGAAATATGCGCCCCGTATTTATATCGGAAAACGTGAGAGTTGTTTATCCCCCGAGAATTGTCGGCGTTAATCATTTAGTCACTTCATTGAAACAAAACGGAAACGATAAAATTTTTGATACAATCGGATTTAATCTTGGATCGTACGCCGAACAGATTGACAAAGACAAGAGTCTTTTGGATATTGTTTTCACGATTGAAAAAATAATAAAAGAAGGAAAAACATTTCCTCAGATCAGATTGAAAGATATCAGAGTAAAATAGAATTCTGGTTTTGTAAAACCGGACAAAATAATATCGGATTGATTGAATGGAAGTGCGGCAGTCATGATAATTTTAGGCGTTGATCCAGGAACAATTTGCACGGGTTTCGGAGTAATCAAATACTCGAATAACGAATTGATTTATGTTGCTTCGGGAATAATTATTCCATCAAAAACAAATGAGCTTCCTCCTCGCCTTGAAGTTATTTACGACAAACTTTCGGAAGTTATAAAAAAGTATAAACCAAATGAATTTGCTCTCGAAACTGCTTTTTATGGAAAAAACATACAATCAACTCTCAAGATAGGTTATGCCCGCGGTGTGTCAATGCTGGCTGCAATTCACGGCGGATTGAGAATTGCAGAATATTCACCCAGGGAAATCAAGAAATCAGTTGTTGGAAAAGGGTCTTCTTCAAAAGAACAAGTTCAGTTCATGATAAAAACGCTCCTTGGGATTGATGTTTCAAAAAAGAAATTAGATGAAACAGATGCGCTTGCCGTTGCCGTTTGCCACGCTCTGCAAAATCATTTTGTTAAAACAAAAGCAGGAAACTGGAAGGATTTTATTGAAGCAAATCCTGATCGGGTAATCATATAATCTTTTATTCAATTCATCTTGGAAATTAATGAAGATTCGGAAATTGTTATTTGGTATTTTGTAGAAGAATATTTAATGGAGAAAACATCACAACATGATCGGTTATCTGACGGGAAAAATATTAAGCAAAAAACCAACGCAGATTTTACTTGATGTGGCAGGAGTTGGGTACTTAGTTAACATCTCAATTACAACCTTCGAAAAGTTACCTGAAGTTAGTAAGCAGGCTTCACTGTTTACTTATCTAAGCGTGAAAGAAGACGCGCTTGATCTTTATGGATTTTTCACACTTTCAGAAAAGGAAATGTTTGAACTGCTTAAGAGTGTGAGCGGCATTGGACCAAAAACGGCATTGTCGGTTCTAAGCGGAATTCCCATTAACGAATTAAAAGCCGCTATTCAGCAGGGAAATATCGGGCGAATAGTTGCAACACCCGGCATCGGAAGAAAAACCGCTGAGCGACTTCTTGTAGAACTGAAAGATAAAGTTGACAGAGTTGCCCGTGAAATTGAAGTACCTGAAACCGGAGCAATCAGCGTGAGAAATGATGCGGTTATTGCTCTGACGACACTTGGCTACAATCAGAAAACCGCGGAAAAAATTGTGCGCGACTTGATGTCATCATCTCCCGAACTATCTTTGGAAGAAATTATAAAAAGTGCATTGTCAGCCATGAATCAATAGCGGAACTGGTGGTTCTGATTAAAAATAATTTCTTTAAGATAATCGATTTACCCTCGATTAAACACTCTGCGAATTATCACAAGATTGACAAAACATAACCCATAATAGCTCCGCCAAGAACAATATATGCCGAATTTATTTTTTTGATTGTTAAAAAAGCCACAGAGCTGAAAATGGCAATCAAAATGGTTCTCCAGTCAATCAGCACTTCAACGCCTAGATTTACAGCAACAACCAACATGACAGCTACTGCACTAACATTAACCGCATCAAGAAATTTGGAAAGAAATTTTGACTTTCTGAGCCTCGGAATTATTGGGTTTAGAATCATGACGAAAATAAATGATGGTATTATTATTCCAACTGTCGCCAAAATGGCGCCTGAAATTCCTGCGATTTGATATCCAATAAAAGTTGCAGAAGATAA
>CAZEXO010000089.1:0-14170 GCA_964516545.1 uncultured Melioribacteraceae bacterium | reverse complement strand
TGGAGCGGGCAGTAGTAAGATTAACGAAATTTATCGCGGCAAGAATTATTATTAAAAAAGCTATTGTAATAAACAGATAATATACTTCCTGCCCGTTATATTTACTGAAACTGTACGTCTCCTTGAGTGGAATAATTTTATAAATTCCCTTTATTTCGCCGGTATTAAAATATATTTCATCGGCAAATTTTTTATTGAATTCACTTATACTGAAATTCTTTTGCATCAGTACGAATGTGAAGAATTCACAGTGATCAAAATAATTCCCTTCGTAAGTAATATCATACCCAATATTTTTCTTAAAAGAATCGGGCACCAAATAATCAAATTGCAGATAGGAATTATCCGGAATGTCCTGGATTACTCCCGTTACTTTCATATCAAAAGTAGTGTTAAACCTGATTATTTTTCCAATAGGATCGGAAGCGCCAAAATATTTGCGAGCCATGCTTTCCGTTAATACAATCGAATTGGGATCATTCAGGGCAGTAGCCGGATTTCCCTTAACGAAAGGAAAAGTAAATACATCAAAGATCTCGGGATCAGTGGTTAATCCGTTATTTTCAATAAATATTTTATCTTCATATTTAAGGACTCTTTCACCGAGAGAAAGTAAACGAACCGCTTCTATTACTTCAGGATATTTTTCTTCCATCATTTTGGTTAATTCAAAAGAAACCGTAGGCTGAGAACCGGAGCTACCTTCTTTATCTCTTACCTCAAGATAAACATGATAAATATCGGAGCCCTTTTTATGAAAGTCATCAAAACTCATTTCGTCATTTACCCAAAGTAAGATGAGAAATGCACTTGCCAGACCGATTGATAATCCTGCAATATTAATGAATGAGTAAACCTTATTTTTTATAATGTTCCTATAAGCTATCTTTAAATAGTTCCTGAACATTTCACCCCTCCAGTAAATTAAATTAAGTATTAACATAGGCAGAGATTTTAATATCTCGCTCCAATACCATCTGTTTGCAAAGAATTTTCCTTTATCTTCAACATGATACTTGAAAACCTCATCATAATCCCCGATGCGTTGATTTGCAATATCGCGTCGAAGCAATTTTTTAAGAATTTTTTCCGCTAACCGGGGCGGATGTATTTCTTCCTTATTCATTACTTTTCCTCTCCGAGCGCTAAATCAGGCATATCCTTCCAAAGAGCATTTTGAATTGATCGTATCTCATTTAAAGCTATTTTTCCTTCTTCGGTTAACTCATACATAACTTTACTTCTGCCTCCGCGAATACCGGTCGGCGGACTCTCATATTTTCGGACTAACTCTTTCTGCGTAAGTTGATCAAGCGGCATATACACTGCACCAAAAGACCACTCCCTTTCCGATAATTTATTCAATTCGTCTCTAATTGTTACGCCATATGCGTTCCCCTGCAGGCGCCAGATTGTTGCTAACACAAGTTCTTCATTTCTTGAAATTAACTTCATTTATTTCTCCCAATTTCTTAGACATACTGTTTTTATCCTAAAAATTATTTGTCTCAGGATTTTAGACTAATCAGGGAAGAAAAAGTTGTATAAACTGAAAATTTGTTAAGAAATTTTTTAAGGGAAGAATGAATTTTATAATTTTTTCGTAATCACACAGAGTAATTTATCTGAAATATTTTTTGTGAAGAAGAAATAATTATCGCCGCCATCTGAAAGTTTGAGTTCTTTTTTAATCTCCTCGACTGATTTCGGAAATTCCCTTTTAGAGATATTGGCTTTCTTAATTCCTTTTTCTCTGAAATATTTCTGAAGTTTGCCTGGATTGTAGTCGAGCGCTTCCAACACCTCAAAAGTTCTTCCGGGAAAGTTTTTTATTATAGAATCCGATGTTAAATAACTGATCCGATTATTTATAAATGAAAGCCCGAATTGATTGCTGATGAAATCCGTCAGACCGGCTTTTATAATCGCTGAATCAGGTTCATAAAAATACCTGCAAAAATTTTCAGCAATCTTTTTCTCAAATATCTCCGATATGGATATCGAAAACTCATGAGAAATATTACCGAATTCATCGAGCAAAACGGCTGATTTTTCTTGTCTGTCAACACCGTTTTTTAATAGCAACAAAACTTCTTTGCACTCGTTATTAACCGAGATAACAATATAGTTCGTCAGCTCCGGAAGTTTTCGGTTCGCTTCTTTAAAATCAAACGCCGGCGAAATTTTGATACAAATATTTTCCGCTTTCTTTTTGAATAATTCTAAATTATCATAAATATTCGGGGTGCAAAATTCTAAGTCAACCGAGCGCCTGCTTCCATCGCGTCTTGAAGGATCAAGATAAATCCAATCAAATTTTTTACCTCTCCAATTTTTCAGGAACTCAATTGAATCGCCTGAATTTATTTCAATATTTTTCTTGTCATCAAGAAAAGAATTGTAACGAAATAATTCAACCAGATTAGGATTGATCTCCGAATAGATAATCCGTTTAAAATTCTTTCTCAAAACAAGCGTGTCGATTCCCAATCCACCCGTTAGGTCAATCAGTGAGTCGCCCTTCATTAAGGATGATTTGTAAACCGCCGTGGCTTCTGAAGAACTTTGTTCGTAAGCGGTTGATTCGAATAAAATATTCTTCTGCGAAATAGTTGGAAATTTTTTTTGCGCTTTTTTTCTGATTATGATTTGATCAGCAATAAAAGCGCCGGGAAGATTTTTATCCCGCAGGAAGTAAAGAAGTTTATCAATCGGTTTATCAAAATGCTTTTCTATTATCTTTTGTACATCTTCTTCACAAATTCTTTTTATATCGCTACGAGTAATCGGGTACATTTGTTTTTACAGTCTAATTAATTCAAATATATAATTTGAAATATTTTTAAGAAATGGTACAGAAGAAAAATTCACAATCAGCCTATCCAATTTTCTACCGATAAACCTTCAACATTTTTAAATTCCCGGACGTTATTTGTTATTAAAATTAATTCACGGCTAAGAGCCTGTGCGGCTATCAGCATATCCATAGCGCCTATCAATTTCCCCTTCTTTTCCAACTTAGCCCTCAGCTTACCGTAGAAAATAGAATCCTCTTTTGTGAAGTTGATAACTGTTAAGGGAAGAATGAATTGTTCAAGAGCGATTGTATTTTCATTCGGTTTCGAACTTTTTGCTACTCCGTAATATAACTCCGATACAGTAATTGACGAAATACCTATAGAATCGGGCTTCATTTTCAGAAAACGTTTCAAGACTTCCGCCGGTTTTTTCTTTATAATATAAATACAGATATTCGTATCAAGCAAATATTTCATAGAAACATCTCTTCTCTGTTTTCCATAGCCGGCTGCTCGCGGACAGTTAAAAAGTCATCGCTGAACTTATCAAGACTATCAATTAATGCATTCCACTTTGTTGTGATTGGATATAATATAACAGCATTCCCGACTTTTGTTATTGCCACTTCTTTTCCCTTCATCCGATAAGCTTTCGGCAGACGAACCGCCTGACTCTTACCGTTTGTAAACAATTTTGCAGTTTCCATTACTTTTCCTTAAAAGTCTATATCGAAAGTATATATTTCTGTTTCATTTGTCAAGTTTACCGGATTCTATTTCTGCCGAGTAGCGAGGTTAACAATTGATTTTATATTCCCATATTCCCGATAAAATAAAACAGAGTTACTATCCGGTAACTCTGTTTATTCTCTTTGCCAATTGCAAAATAATGTACCGCAGCAAAATTTTTCTTTATTCATACCTCAGCGCTTTCACGGGATTTGACCTGGCTGCTTTTATCGTCTGATAACTAACGGTTGTAATAGCAATGAGAACCGCGACAATCAGTGAGCCAGCAAGCGTAAGTATTTTAAGATCAGTTCGATAAGTAAAATTATCAAGCCATTCGCTCATAAAAAAATGAGCTGTTGGAATTCCGATCACTCCCGAAATTATCACCCAAAGAATAAATTGTTTTGTCAATTTTAGCGTTACTCCAAAGACTGATGCACCGTGAACTTTTCGGATTCCGATTTCTTTTGTCTTCTGCTCGGAAGTGAATGAAGCAAGCCCGAACAATCCGAGACAGGCAATTATCACGGCAAATAAACTGAAGTAACCGAACATCATCATCATATCATCTTCATTTTTGTAAAGAGCCGCGAGACGATCATCTAAAAATTCATAGCTGATTGTTGTACCGGGATTATAAATATTTACTGTCTCATTAATAAAATCTATTGTCTCTTGAATGTCATTTCCCGTAACTCTTATAGCAATAGTATTTGCTTCTCCATATTGAATATATGTCAATATCGGTTTAATCTCTTCATGCAACGACTCGTAATAAAAATCTTTTACGACGCCTATTATTATTCCATTTTTTCGTCCGTTATAACCTTCAATGCGAATTTGTGTACCAATAATATCTTCAGTGTTTTTAAAGCCTAATGCACGAACAGCTGTTTCATTAAAAATAAATGCTTCGTTTGAATCAGATGCGATTGTCGCATCAAAATCGCGCCCGGCAACAAACTTCATCCCAAAAGTTTTAAAGAAACCATACCCGACTCTGTTATGCGGTGCATTAACAAGGGCATTCTGCCATTCACCGTTAAGAAATATTTGATATCCAGGTGCATCATTAAGCTGACTTGAAGGAACTCTTTTTGAAACCGATACCGACAAAATATTTTTATTTTGTTTTAATGAGGTTTCAAATTCGTTCAACTTATTCGGAAGTTCACCATTGTTCGGTAGAAGGACAATATTATCTTTTCTGTAACCAAGGTCTTTATTCTGCAAATAAAATATCTGATCACGTACAACTCCTACACAGGTAATTAGTGCTATTGATATCGCGAATTGAACAACAACTAATGCTCGTCTGAAAAAAGCAGCCTTTTTTCCTTTTGTAACTTCACCACGTAATATTTCAGCGGGGTTGTAAGATGAAAGATGAAATGCCGGATAAATTCCCGATACTAATCCAGTAATAATAAGCACTGAAATTAATATATAAATTGTTGTCATGTCAGAAAACAAATTCAAGTTCATGTTTACGTTAAGAAATGAATTAAAAAATGGAAGTAACAAATAAATTATCCCGAGCGATAATACAAGAGCTATCAACGCAATTAAAAATGATTCACCAATAAACTGAGTAATTAATAATTTTTTATTCGCACCAATAACTTTTCTGAGTCCGACTTCCTTTGCACGTTTAGTCGCACGCGCGGTTGATAGATTCATGAAATTAACACAGGCAATAAGCAGAACAAAAACAGCAACCAGCATAAATGTATTCACATAATTTATATTTCCACCAGCCTCAATTTCATTTCGCGTATTCGAGTTAAGATGAATATCCGTAATTTTAGTAAAGCCGATAGACGTTCCTTCAGACGCCTTCTTTACGTTTCCTTTTTCATCACTAAACTCCGGCAGGTATTTATCAATGAAACCAGGAATTTTCGATTTAAGATTCGTTACATCTACATCCTTTTTAAGCAAAGCATAAACATGAGTAACGTTATCGCTAAAATTATTATCACCCAAAAAATAATTAGCTGTATATTCATCAAACATTGTTCTAAAGGAATTGTAGGATAAAAGAACATCAAAATGTATGTGAGAATGAAATGGAGTATCTTTAATTACACCCGTAACCTTAAATGGTACGCCCTGAGTTGTTATTTCTTTTCCGATTGGATTTTCTTTACCAAAATATTTTAGGGCAACAGATTCAGATAATACAACACAACCTGGATTAACAAGAGCTGTTTTAGGATCGCCTGAAATCATGGGTAGAGTGAACACATCAAAAATATCTTCTTCGGTAAGGGAAAAATTCTGCTCAGTAAAACGTTTATCTTCAATTTCAACCATTTGCCCCGGTGCGAAAAATATCCGAACAATATTTTCGAACTCGGGAAAATCTTTTTTTAGTAAAGGTGCAAATGAAGGAGCCAGCGAGCCGAATCCGCCAACAGACGAACCATCGTTATCATAAAATATCCTTTCTAACCGGTAGATACTATCGTACTTCTCATTATGTTTATCATAGCTTAATTCACCCTTAACATATAAAATGATAATAATTGTCACCGACATTCCCAAAGCCAGTCCAGAAATATTCAGAAATGAGTATAACTTCTGGCGTAAAAGATTTCTAAAAGCGATTTTAAAATAATTTCCAAACATTGTTAAACTCCAGTTTATTGACGCAGTAATATTTATCGGGATCTGTTTCAGAATTTCCCACAGGTACCAGGAGAGAGCTTTTGTGTAGGAAAAATCTTTTGTTATCCGCGAAAACATTTCACTATAATCACCAGATAATGCTTCGCGTTCATTCGCGGGAAGAATCCATTCCAAAATTTTAATTAATATTTTCGGCGGATAGTTTTTCATTACTTTGTTTCCGGCTTGAGATAATTATTCCATAAGCTGTCACTCATCGCTTTGTATTCCTCAAGAGCTTTGAGTCCGGCTTTTGTAACAGAATATATTTTTTTCCGGCGTCCGCCTCTTACCGCGGTTGCTTCGCCCATTTCGGAATCAAGGTAACCGATTTTTTCAAGTCTGCTTAACGGCAGATGCACGGAAGTCATTGATACAGCTTTATCCGAAATTCTTTCAAGATAATCTTTAATGCCAACGAGATAAGCTTCTTCCCCAAGGTTAAGAATTGACAACATTAACATTTCTTCGGTACGTGTAATGTTTTTCATCCGGGTATCCTTTATATGTTTCTATTTTTTTGTAAGATATTGGACGAGCGGATGTTCTATTAGTTTCAAGAGGTTAGAAAGAAATCCTTAAAATTCAGCCTGCAATTTTTGTTGCAGGCTAAAAAAAGCTATTCGTTCTTAAGTGAATCGACAGGATTTGCCAATGCGGCTTTTATTGTTTGAAAACCGACTGTTGTCCAGGTAATCAACAAAGCTCCGAAACCGGTAATGAAAAATAATAACGGATTAATGTTTATTCTGTAAGCGAATCCCTGCAGCCAGTTTTCCATAAAAAAGTATGCGGCAGGCCAGGCTAAAATATTGGCGGCAATAACCCAAAGAGTAAATTCTTTTGACAGCATGTAGATAACATTCGGCACCGATGCGCCAAGCGTTTTTCTTATTCCGATTTCCTTTGTGCGTTTCTCAGCCATATAGGAAGCCAGCCCGAATAATCCCAGACATGAAATTAATACCGTAAGAACGGCAAAATACTCAAACATACCTTGCACTTTTTTTTCGTTTTCATACATCTTTTCTATTGCCTGATCGACAAATTGAGGATAAAAATCTTCCTCCGGGAAATGTGTTTTCCAGAGTTCTCCAATGGACGAAATAGTTTTATCCATATTCCCGGAATTAATTTTTATATACATAACGAACGGTTCTTCGCCGGATTTAACCATAAGCATCGGTTCAACCTGACTTTGCATAGGTTTAAAATGGAAGTCTTCAACAATTCCGACAATTACTCCTTCGTGCCCGCCCCACTTTATACTTTTTCCGATAGGATCATCTAAATTCATTTTACCGAGAGCCGTTTCATTAATAATAACCGATTTGATTCCTTCTTCTACGGGTTTACCGGAAAAATCTTCTCCGTCTTTTATTTTCATTCCCAGAGTTTTGACAAAGTTTTCATCAACCAGCAGGCAATTCATATTAAATTCAGAAGAAGGATCTTTACCTTCCCATTCAACATTTCCCATCACATGCGTAACATCAGCAAGAAGATGAGAAGCGACACTCACATTAATAATATCAGGATATTTTGCCGCTTCCGTTTTGAAAGCTTCAATACCGGCTGACATATCTTCTCCTGTTTCCATATATAATAAATGCTCTTTATCAAAACCCAGCCATTTGCTGCCGATAAAATCAATCTGCGAATAAACAATCATCATACCTATGGTAATTGCGATAGACAAAGAAAATTGAATTATGACAAGAATCTTACGAAATAATGCGCCTGACAAATTCGATACAAACTGACTTTTCAGCACCGAGGCGGGCTGAAACGCCGAAAGTAAAAATGCCGGGTAGCTCCCGGCAAAGACTGCCGTGATAAAAAGAATTCCGATACTTCCCCATAACAACAGAGGATTATCTAAAAAATTCATCGTCAAAGATTTTGAAGTAAGCGCATTAAACTCCGGCAGTGCTAAATAAACAATTAATAATGCCGCTAAAAAAGCCGCGATAGTAAGCAGAAATGCCTCGCCGATAAATTGACTGATCACGTCTTTGCGGAATGCACCGATGACTTTTCTCATCCCGATTTCCTTAGCTCTGCCTGAAGCTTTGGCGGTAGATAAATTCATAAAATTAAAACAGGCAATGAGTAAAAGAAAAACTCCCATAATTACGGCAACATAGACGTACTCGATATTGCCGTGTCCGGAAACATCTCCCCGGAAATTCGAATACAGATGAACATCATTCAATGATTGAAGAGAAATATTCCCTTTTACTGATTCATCATGACGGGAAAGAATATTTTCAATTTTTTTATTTATCAGGTTTATATTCGTATTCTTTTCCACTTCAACATAACTGTAAATGGGATTATTGAAATTCGCCCATATCTCACGCGGAAATCCCATTTGGAACATTAACTCAAAGGTACCGAGAGCGGAAAACTTCATGTGCGAATTTTCAGGAAAGTCCTGAAAAACTCCGGTTATATTCATCGGAATTTCATTATCCAGTTTAAGAGTTTTTCCGACCGAATTTTCACTGCCGAATATTTTCTTTGAAATACTTTCGCTCAAAATCAAATCGAAAGGACCATTGAATAATGAATTGGGATTTCCCTTTATTATTTTTACCGGAAACATTTTTATAAAATCAGGGTCGATTAACGCTCCTAAATCTTTGAACTCATTTTCATTCAGAGTCAATGAAATGTCCGCCGGCCTATAACGCGTGGATTTAATTATTTCAGGAAATTCATTTTTCAAAGCAGGCGCCAAAGACACAGGTGTTCTTGCCAGCGCGTTTGTTTGTCCGGCAAAGTCAATGTCGCAAACAACACGGTAAATGTTGTCTCGGTTTTTAACAAACGATTCGTAACTCAATTCATTCTGCACCCAAAGCATAATAAGAATACAACAGGCTAAACCGACCGACAATCCCAAAATATTAATTAACGTATAAACTTTATTTCTCAGGAAACCTCGAATTGTTACCTTAAAATAATTACGAAACATAACTCCTCCCCAATAAATTGAATGAAAGATAAACGGGAAAAATGATTTAATCGTCTGATACCAAAACCAGACATATCCGTTAAGTCTTCCGTATTTATTACACACTTGATTATAAATTTCTATAAAGTCGCCGACAGCATAATTTCTTGATTCGCTGCGGACAAAAATCTGAAGCAAAAACTTTGGTAAAAAAGGCGGACGATAATTTTTTTCTTTTTTCTGTGAACTCATCTCATTCAGCCCGATTTATTTTCCGGATAATAATCCATCCCAAAGGTTATTATAAACTTGTCTGGATTCGCTAAGAATTTTAATTCCCTTTTTTGTAATTCCGTAATACCGCTTACTCATTCCGCCTCGTTCGGCGGTCGGTTCGCCTTGCCATGCTTCAAGGAAACCTTTACGGACCAAACGATCCAGAGGAACGTAAACTCCGCCAATAGAAAAGTTCTGCCCGGTGTACTCGTTCAGTTTTTTACGAATTGTTACTCCGTAAGCATCGTCTTTTAACTGCCAGATTATGAGCAAAATCATTTCTTCAGTCTTTGAAAGGACTTCCATAAATACTCCAAATTCATGATTCTTTCTACATTATAGAATAAATACGGTTTTTAGACGCAGGTTGTCCGGTAAGGTTCTGTAAAATAAAAAAGGCGGACAAAAATCCGCCTCCGAGTAAAATATTTTTTATGATAATTAGGGTAAAAGTAACAACCTGATTCTGCACACCTCTATTTAATATTAAATCCCTCAATTACAATTTCCGGATTTTCTCCTTAGTATTTTCATTAATTATTTCCGTGAGAGTTATCCTCTTATTAGTTTGTGCTTTGTTTCCACCTGCAAACCTTAACAGAATTTCCACAAAGTATAACTAAGAACGGATAAAGATAAAAAAAGGGGCAAACAGGAGATCGTCGTTTGCCCCTGGGGAGGATACATATTCTCTTTGATTTTGGCACAAATTAAAGAGAGTTACCCTTAACTGATAGGAGTCGAGTTAAAAATCAAAAAACTTTTTCTTTTTCACTTTCTTCGACAGAAAGTTTAAATAATCATCCATCTTTGCAAAACCGAGCGGACCCTCATAAATTCCGCCCTCCCTTTCATTATCATACATTCTTACCGCAAGTACATTTTTTCCTTTTTTCAGTTTTGAAGTTTCGACCCGATAACCTCTTAACTGTTTATAATAAACTACTGATATTCCTTCACGGGCTTCAGCAATAAGATCACCTGTTGATCCTATTAATTCCCCGTTGAGATAAACCTGTTCCATATCATCAATTTTTCCGAGAACGAGAACCATCTCTTTTTCTTTAATTTCATTATTCCATTCAAAGTCACATCTGTACCAGGCAAAACCATCATAACTCGCGTAACCCTGATAATCCCAGCGGCTCGGAACCAAAAGTTCTTCCCATTTTGAATCGTTAAATTCAGCTTCTTTCCAGTTCCAGTTATCGCCCCGGTTAAATTTCCAGTAACCTTCGAGATTCTTAGCTATCTTAATTCCATAATCTTTCTCAAAAATTCCTACCTCACCCCAATAAATTCCGCCCTGGATTTCCTTATCATAAACTCTGACCGCTAATAAGTTTTTGCCGTCGTAGTTAAGCAAATTTTCCGGTATGCGATAATTTCTGTCAAGATCCCAGGTGCTTTTATAATTTGGGGGGAAATCACCCGATTTACCCACTAACTTACCGTTAAGATAAACCTCATCAACATCATCAATTTTACCAAGTTTGAGCACCAACAATTTATTCTTGTGTTTGGAGGATATATCAAAACTTGTTCTGTACCAGGCGTAACCGTCATAACCGTGAAATCCTTCATCTTCCCAGGGAGAAGGAACATAAATCTCGTCCCATTTGGAATCATCAAACGACGGATTCTTCCACTCTTTTTTATCGCCGATAGAAAATTTCCAGTAACCTTTTAATCTTACAACACGGTCATAGTCCTGAGCATTTATCAGACTGAAAAACATCGGCAAACCAATTGCGATCATCAGCCATCGATTTAGAAATATTTTCCGAAATATTATCAACATGATTTTTCCCGAACATTATTTATTTTTCTCACACGGATTGATACGCATTAAAAACAAAATAGTTGTCAGTCCGTAGTAAAGAAATGTAAAAAGATGTAACTCATAAAACCATTGATTCTGTTAGTCAATCAGCTTGTAGCCTATTCCGTGAACCGTAAGAATTAACTTGGGTTTGTTCGCGTCATGTTCTACTTTTTGTCTTAACTTAACAATGAAATTATCAACAGTTCTTGTCGTGGGTGCATATTGAAGTCCCCATACTTCTTTCAAGAGTTCATCCCTGCTGACAACTTTATTTCTATTGTTGAAAAGGTAATGAAGAGTTTCAAATTCCTTATGCGACATTTCAATGTTTTTGTTTTGAGCTTTCGCAGTATAATCGTGAAAATTAATTGTAAGTTTACCGATCGAAATATCCTCTTTATCACTGCCGGAAGAAATACCGGCTCTTCTTAAAATGGCTTTAACGCGAGCAAGTAATTCCCTGAGACTGAAAGGTTTTGTGATATAATCATCAGCGCCAAGTTCAAGACCAAGAACCTTATCAATTTCCTCCCCTTTGGCAGTTAAGAAAATTACGGGAGACACAACACCGCGCGAGCGTAATTCTTTACACACATCAAAGCCTGATTTTTTCGGCATCATAACATCAAGAATATATAAATCATAGTTATTCTCAGCGGCTTTCTGAAGACCTTTTTCTCCGTCTTCGGCGACATCAACCGAATAACCTTCGAATTCGAGATTATCTTTCAAACCCGATCTCATTTTGGGTTCGTCTTCAACAACTAATATTCTTGCCATCTAATTATTCCCGTTTTTGTTATCAAAAGGAAAAACAAGAGTAAACTTACTCCCTTTGCCAAATTTACTTTCCACAAAAACATCTCCGCCGTGACCGGACATAATATGTTTAACGAGTGAGAGTCCCAAACCGCTTCCTTTAGTGTCGTGAACCAGACCGGTCGATACTCGGAAAAATTTCTCAAAAATCCTTTTCTGATCTGCTTCCGGAATTCCGATTCCCTTATCTTCAACCTCGATAACCATATTCTGATTTTTCTTAAAAGTTTTTACCGCAATTGATTTATTCTCACGGCTGTATTTAATAGCGTTATCAATAAGATTCGACAGGGCTTCTTCCACCGCTTTTTCATCAACCGGAATCTCACAACTTTCACTGCACCCGGTAAAGGTAAATTCAAATTCTCTTTCACGCAACTGATATTCGTAAAGACTCACAACTTTTTCAACAAGGTCATTTATGTTGGTAAGCGCAAGAGAAAATTTTCTTTTACCTGCATCCATCCGTGAGAAGTTCAGAATTTTGTTCAGCGTTGACGCAAGTTTATCAGTTTCGTTATTAATCACGGAAAAATATTCCATCCTTTTTAACTCGTCTTTAACTCGTCCCATTTCGAGCGACTCGGTGTACATTTTTATCAGCGAAAGTGGAGTCCGCAATTCATGAGAAACGTTTGAAACAAAGTCGGATTTTTGCCTTGAAAGTATCGCCTCTTTCTTTAAGTACCTGGCGATTATCCACAGGGCGACAATAAGACAGAAATCAAAAAAGATAACAATAAAAAGATTTATCTCCCGTCTGTCTTCAACAACATCGGTGATTGATAAACCCGACTGAGAAATTCCAAGAGAATATTTCGGAAGTATCCAGATATTCTTTTTCTGCAGTACTTTTTCCGTCATTTTACCTGTTGAGGAATAAATTACCTTTTCAAGAGAATCATGCGTAATTAACATTTCTAGTTTATTTTGCTCAATTGATTCAATCTTGGGAATAATAACATTCTTCAGAAATTCTTCTTCATCAATACTTAAAACTACCAGATCATAACCTGATTCCGGAGTACCGATCATAAACGCTATTTTGGAAATATTCTGATTCGAAGAAAGGTCAATAAATTCGGGTTCTTCGAAATCAATCGGTTCAATTTTAGTGAAGGAATTTTGTTTGTATTCCAGAAGTTTTTTCAGTTTGGATGAATTATTTTCAACCAGACTGCCCAAACGCCAGGTATCTTCGAGAAACTGATGGGTTATGGACAGATCAATAACTGATTCGTCATACAGGATGTTTTTTATTTTTCCCGAAGTACCCCTGAAAACAATCATTATATCAAAAAGAGAATTATTACTGAGAATGGTTTTCGTATTCTTAAATACCGCGCTGTTGCTTTCGGAAAGATAGGCGCTTTCAATATCGTCAATCCATTTTGAGAGCACATCTTCAGAATAAAGATTCACTGAAAATAATATCGCGTCAAGCTGTCTTGCATACGCTTCCTGAAACTGCTCAGCCGAGTCGTTAAGAGAACTGAGTTCATAAACCGTGACTATCAATGCGGGAATAAGTATCACGAAAAGAATAATAAGCGTTATTTTTTTCCAGCGATTATCCATTAGGACCAAAATGTTTTTCCTGAAAACAAATATAAAAAAAAGTGAGGCGAGATAGGCTGAATTGTGAGTTCCGGGGAAAAAAACTCTCAGCCAAAAAACTCATCTTCTTTATGGCATGTTAAAAATGAGCAGCTAATTACTTTTATACTTTCCCGGCTGGATTGAAAGAAACTGCGGAAACAGCTTCAGTATGTTTCTATTAATTATAATAATACACAACTTGTGGGGATTTATAAACGTTATGAATTAACGCTGTTAAGTCTCATGAAATAAATCATCTCAAAAGTAATCGCACACATCTTAATGCTGTCAGATTATCAATGAATTCTGTAAAGAGTTTTTTTCAACATGTCATTTCGGCAAGTCCGTAAAACATCGGATTACCCGCTGGAGGGCGGGCAAGTTTACCAGCCAGTATTTTGGGCGGGCTCAATGACCATGAATTTGATTGATACCCTTAAGTATTTTTCCAAAATAAAATAAGTTAAATTAAACACATAGCTAACCTGACAG
>CAZEXO010000088.1:0-14417 GCA_964516545.1 uncultured Melioribacteraceae bacterium | reverse complement strand
CAAACTGTTGGGACATCTTTCCCTCTTTGTCCGACCGCACCGATCGAACATAACCGGGACCCTCTGCGTAGATCTTCCCTGAAGCTCTGTCGATCGTCAGGTTTTTCATTTCCGCCAATTCAACAACCGAACGTGGTTATGATTATTTGTTTACCGATCAGGCGAAAGTTAAGGGACATTTGAATGAGTATATTAATTCCTCAAACTTTACCTTCAGCGCAAAATACTCGGGTCATAATATTTTATTAAACACCTATCAGGTTGATGAAAGTTATCTCGGCGTTTCTCCGACATTTTCAGCCGGAGCCGGTAAAAATCATCTGCTAAGCGGATTTTTATTTAATTATTCATTTGATACCCCGCTCAGTCCTAATTTAGATTTACAGCTAAAGGGAACCTACGACTGGAATCACCGCGATTTATCAAGAACCTTTGACGATAACACGAGAGCCGAAATCACGGGACAAAAAATGAACGGCTCAGTCAATCTTGTTTATCATCCGACTGATAATTTATCTATTCAGCTTGGAGGCGATTACGGACAAAAAGTAAGTCTTGCTTACGCTAACTATAATGTCCAAAAAGATTCCGTGTTAACCGACAACTACATGAAAGATGAATCAGTTTATGATCTGGCGTTACTTGGACAGGTTAATTACACATTTTCAGATTTTACTTTGCTGCTTGGAATGAGATATAATAAAAATGAATTTTTCGGCGGTGATGTTTCAACAAGGGGAACATTGGTTTATGAAATTGATAATCAGAACAGCCTCAAACTTGTTTACGGAACTTCATACAGAGCGCCTTCATTGTTCGAGTTATATTTCAGAACAACCACCAACACTGTTTTCGGCAACACGGCGCTTGAACCTGAAAAAAGCAATTCAGTTGAACTCAGCTATTTAACTTCATTCAGTAATTTATTTATTCAGGCTTTGGTCTACAGGGCTGATTATTCCGATAAAATATTCCGGACCCGCGGTGATTTTACCGCATCTGACGGAACTCAATTCACCAACGTGAATTATTACATAAACGGAAAAAAATTCAGCGCAACGGGAGTTGAAGTTGAAATAAAATATCAGCTCCATAATGAGTTTGATGCATTCGTAAATTACAGCTTCATTGACGGCGACAACGGCGATGAAATAAATAATGACGGTCATTATAATTTTAATTACGTAGCGCAGCACATGGCTTCGGCGGGATTCTCAAAAAGTTTTGGCGCCCTGAATATTTCCCTTTTGGCAAATTACCTCTCCGAAAGAAATTCAACCGGCGCGCCTCTCGAAGCGCAAACAACATTTGACGCGAACGTTGGCTTCTATCATTATGTAATGTCTTTTAAGATAAGGCATAACATTTCCATGAAAAATATTTTTGACGAAATAGTTCTTTTCCCTGAATATGTCGGAAGAAGTATGAACTCAGTTCCTTCAGGTTTCGGTCGGCAAATTTTATACTCTGTCGGTTTTGAAATCTAAGTTATTCTTAAAGGGGCTGTCTCAATAATAATATTTCTTAGCGCCTTTGGGTCTTTGTGGCAATTTTATCTTGTGTTTTTAGGCAAAAAAAAGCTTTAGCCACGAAGTCTCTAAGACTCAAAGGTTTACAGAAGTTTTTTGAGACAACCCCTTTTGTTTCAGCCACAATTTTCTTTTATCCATTGCTCTATTGTGTTCAGTACTTTTTCGGAATTGTAGAATACATCGTCGTCATCAAACCGCAAGAATTTTACTCCAAGATTTTCTAACTCCGTTTGTCGTTTTTTATCATAATCTTCTTTACCAAAATGGCTTAAACCATCAATTTCAATTGCGAGCATTAATTCACAACAAAAAAAATCAACAATATATTTATCAATGGGTTTTTGGCGGTGGAAGTCATAACCGCACATTTGTTTTCCTTTTAAGTATCGCCAGAGTTTAATTTCGGTAGTCGTTGAATTATTGCGAAGTTGTCTTGCTTTTTCTTTAAGCGCCGGGTCATATGGAATTATTTTTCTTCTCATAGCCTTTTTACACACCCCTGTCGCTCCGCGACATCCCCTCTCGAGAGGGGATTATAGGGGTGTGTTAAATTTCTTCCATCTCTTTTATTATCTTCATTGTTTCAACACTTACGGTAAAGATACGCGAAACTCCCCCGTCAATGTACGAAAATTCCTTAAAAATAAATTGTTTGTGAATAATGTTTCGGGGCTCTGTTTGTCATCTGTAAACCATAAACAGTAAATTACCTGCGCTGAATTTTTTCCGAAAGAAATAATCGATATTTTTACCCACGGGTTATCCTGTTTTGGTCTTCCCGGAACAAAACAATAACGGTGTTATTAATGACAAAGATTGATGTATGAGGAAATAAATGAACGATAAAATTTTTAGTAAATACCCGGTTATTGATTATATAGCTATAGTATTCGGCTCGGCGATTATGGCTATAGGAATCGGTATTTTTCTGGTTGATGCAAAAGTTGTTCCCGGCGGCGTGAGCGGACTCGCCATGGCGATTCATTATTTGTCAGGTAATAAAATACCCGTCGGTATGATGATGTGGGTTTTTAACGTGCCTCTTTTTATCTGGGGCGTAAAAGTACTTGGACGAAGATTCGGGGCTCGTACGTTTGTCGGGTTTTCGATGAGTTCATTTTTTATTGATTTCTTCCGAGGCGATATTCCCGGTTTTGGATTCGTCCGTTTGCAGGATTCACCATCGGTTCAGGATTTACTTCATCATGATTTTCTTTTCCTCATTCTCATCGGCGCTGTTTTGCTTGGTCTTGGTCTGGGAATTATTTTTAAGTTCAAGGGTTCAACCGCCGGCTCCGATATTGTGGCGGCAATTATGCAGAAAAAATTAGGCGTTAAACCCGGTCAGGCAATTATGTTCACTGATTTTTTTGTTATCACTTTCGCGGGAATTATAATACAATTAAAAAATTTATCTCCCGACAAACCCGCGCTTGTTTTAACTTTTTATGCCGTGTTCCTTCTTTTCATTTCAGCCAGAATAATTGATTTTATTATCGATGGATTCGATTATGCAAGAATGGCTTATATCATCTCGGATAAATATGACGATATTGCAAAAGTAATTATGGGCGAATTCAGCAGAGGCATCACGGCATTAAAATCACATGGATATTACAAAAATGTTGAGCGCGATGTTCTTGTTGCCGTTGTTACTTTAAAAGAACTGGGCGAATTAACAGAAAGGGTTAAAGACATTGACCCCGACGCTTTTATAATCGTGAGCAACGTTCATGAAGTTTTAGGCGAAGGTTTCAGGCGAAGAATTTGATACGATGAATTTGTTATGATTAATTTACGAGCTGTGATTTGAGGGAAACAAAATTGTAAAAGTTGTTCCTTCTCCCTTTTTACTTTTTAAGTCGATGGTAAGATTATTTATCTCGGCGTATTTTTTTACCAGAGATAAACCAAGTCCTGTTCCCTCAAATCTTCTCGTATATCCCTGTTCTTCCTGAACAAACGGCTGAAACACTTTATCCATAAATTCATCCGACATTCCGATTCCGGTATCGCTGATGGAAATATAATTTCTGTTGTTTTCGTCTTTCCCGTTCAGGATAAAAATTCTGCCTTCTTTTGTATACTTGATGGCATTATCGATCACGTTAGCGAATAACTGGGTAACTGTGTAACCATCACATCCGAACTCAATTTCATTTACTTCAAGATTCCACTCCAGTTCCAGAGATTTATTTTGCGCGTATCTTTTAAACTCATGCAGAAGAGGAGTTAACACATCGGCGATAATTTTTATTTTTTCACATTTCGCTTCATAAGAACCTGCCTGTAATTCCGACATGTTCAGAATTGAATCGATGGTGCGTGTTATTCTCATACTTCCCAATTCTATCATTCGGAAGGAATCTTTTATATATTCAACTTCACTGCCGGATAACTCTTCTTTCAGCAGGGAAATAAAACTCATAATCGTATTAATAGGCGTACGGATTTCATGCGACATCTGGGCGAGAAATTCCGATTTCACACGATCGGCTTTTTCCGCTTCATTTTTTGCCACAATTAATTCTTCAATAAGTTTTTTGAGCTCCGTAATATCCTGACTTATCAGTATGTGATTGGTGAGTAAATTTTTCTCGTCAAAGATGGGCGAGATTAAAACCGATTCCCAATACAATTCCCCGTCTTTTCTTTTATTACGAAATTCACCTTTCCAGACTTTGCCGGACCTGATTGTTTCCCACAAAATTTTATGTTCATCATCGGATAAAATTCCAGGCTTCAAAATACGGGCGACTTTACCGTTTATCTCTTTGACCTGGTATTGACTGACTTCAGTAAACTTCGGATTAACATATTGAATGTGTCCGTCTTCGTCCGTGATAATAATTGAAGCCGGGTTCTGTTCAATGCCGCGGCTCATTGTTCTGATATTTTTTTCGGCAAGTTTGCGGTTGGTGATATCCATTACAAATCCGGCTATAGCTGTCTTTCCTTCAGGCAGCGAAATAGGGAATTTAATTACCTCAAGATTTTTATCGTGAAACTCCGATTCCGTTTCTAAACTGATGTTCTCGGTCAAAATTCTTTTTTCGTCAATTAATGTTTTTGCAGCAATTTCGGGTTCGGTAAAATCTTCTAATTTTTTCCCGATTATTTGTCCTGTCGGCATTCCGAATAATTTTTCAAAATAGTTACTCACCATAACGTAACGGAAATTTTCATCTTTCAGAAATATTCCAAGAGGGCTATATAAAAGCAACTGTTTGAATATTTCCTCGTTCCGTCTTAAAGCTAATTCCTTAAGCTTTAGCTCGGTGATATCCAATACCGTCCCAGCGTATTTTATGTTTCTCCCGGTTTCCTTTGACACCTCGAATGTCGGTAGATAGTATCTCACTTCTCCGTTTTGAGGATTGGATCTGAAAATATCATTCGCTGGAAACTCTCCTCTTACCAATTTTTTTACAGATTGTTTAAAATATTCCCTGTCGTCGGGGTGTAGATATTCTAAAAATTCTTCAAGTGCGGGAGGATTCGTGTGTTCATCAAGCCCGAACATTCTGAACATTTGTCTGCTCCATTTAACATTTAGTGTTCCGGCTTCGATTTCCCAGCTTCCTATTTTTCCTAATTCCTGCGCGTAATTAAGGCTGCGTTCTCTTTCGACGAGTTTTTTTTGTGTTTCTCTTTCAGATGTCTGATCCCGGAAAATTAATACAACTCCGATGATTTCTCCTTCCTTATTCCTGATTGGAGCGCCGCTGTCGGCAATCGGTATTTCTTTTCCCTCTTTTGAAATTAACAGCGTGTGATTCGCAAGTCCGATTACAATTCCTTCCCGCAAAACTTTTTTAACCGGATTCTCAACTGCCTCGCGGGTCTGTTCATTAATTATTTTGAAAATACTTTCCAGAGCTTTACCTGCCACTTCCGATTCTTTAAATCCCGTAAGTTGTTCAGCAACAATATTCATCTGCTTTATTCTTCCTTTTGTATCGGTTGTTATAACGCCATCGCCTATACTATAAAGCGTTGTTCTAAATTCCTCTTCCTTCTCGGATAATGCTTTTTCGTGAAAAAATAATTTTTTGTATACTTCTTTTTGCCGTAGTTGATGAACAATCGCGAGAGCAAGTCCGAAAACCGCGATGAGCATAATGGTAAAAACAATTATCACTGTCTGGCGATAATTCAAATCCTCGAATATTTCATCAGTATCAACCTTTGCTATCATGTACCAGGGTGTACCGTTTATATGCTTAATATCAGCAAGAACATTAACACCGCGGTAGTCGGGGCCTTCCCAAATTCCCTCATATCCGGTTACAGCTTGAACCGCAGGTATTTTTTTTTCTTCAACAGATATTTTAAATGAAAGGGGTTGAATTTTATGATGCCGGAGTTCGTTTAAAAAAATTACGCTATCACCTTCCTGGCGAACAAGCAGTGTTTCTGAAGTTTTGCTTTCCGAAGGCCATGAGCTGATTAATGGAATTAAATAATCTTTGGGATCCGTGTGGAATATAACTACCGCCAGGATTTGATTATTTTCATCGTGAACTGGAGCATACCAGTCTAAAAGTAGTTTGTTGTTTATTTTTGATAAATAAATGTCGGATGAAACAACTTTATTTTCCAGAATCACCCTCTGTGTGAAAATGTTCGTGATGCTGTCGTGTTCTGTAATCAATTCATCATAACAAGTAAGAAATCTGCCGTTTTTATCTGCGAGACAAATATTCTCATAGCCATGCTCATTGATTAAGATTTCCATAAGTATTTTCAACTGTTTGAGAGAATTTTCATCAGGGTTATTGAGAAAATATTTTATTCGTTCAACCAAGATTGAATTCTTAGAAATAAGACCGGCGTCATGCATCTCATCGGTATACCATTCTGTAATTTGATGAACTTTTATACCGGAAACAGCTCTTAACTCCTGTATCTTTTTATTTCTCAAAAGTTGAGAATCATAGATGTAATACCAAACGGCCCCGATAGAAAGAATTATCGCGGTTACGATCATTATAAGAATAACAGACCGCCTTGCCACAAGATATTTTTTATATTCTTTATTCATTATAAGCATTGAAAATATTTTTAACTTTCGACTAACCAGAATTCGGAATATGTTATAACGATTTCAACATTGCCGAATTTCGTTTACCAACAGTAAACAACAGAAATGGTTTTTAAATAACAGGATTCAATTCCTTTTCGTTCACGTTGAGAAAAAGTAATTGTTCTGAAATACATTGTTCTTTTGGGTTATCATTAGCAATACAAAATTTTGGAATAATTAAGCGAATAAAATCAGGAAAACTGTGCCTTCGTCTTTTTTACTGGCAACATTTATTTTTACATTATTTATCTCCGCGTACTTTTTAACAAGAGACAATCCCAATCCCGTTCCTTTGAATCGCCGTGAGTAACCTTGTTCTTCCTGAGAAAAAGGCTCGAATAATCTTTCCTGAAAACTATCCGACATTCCTATTCCGGAATCGGAAACAGAGACATAAAACCGGCCTTGTTTATCAAATGAGGAAGAAATGATAACTTGCCCTTCCATAGTATATTTTATGGCATTGTCAATCAGGTTGGCAAATAACTGCGTCATGGAATAAACATCGCAGTTAAATACGAATTCCTCGTGTTCCAGGTTCAATTTGTATTCAAGTGATTTATTTACAGCGTTGAGTTTAAATTCGGAAAAAAGCGGCTTAAGAATTTGATAACAGATATTCACATCAACAAATTTCGGTTCATAAGATCCAACCTGCATTTCAGACATGTTAAGAATTGATTCGATCGTACGGGTGATTCTCATACTTCCCAATTCAATCATCCTGAATGAATCATGAATGTGTTCCTCTTCGCGGTGTGATATTTCCTCTTTCAAAAGAGAAACATAGCTCATAATAGTATTAATCGGCGATCTTATTTCATGTGACATTTGCGCGAGGAATTCAGTCTTTAGTCTGTTGGCTTTTTCGGCCTGTGATTTTGCTTTGATTAACTCTTCCTTGTCCTTAACTAACTCCTTCGCGAATTCTTTTTCGCGTTTCAGGCTTAACTCAAGTCGTTTAATCAAAACCGCTAAAGAGAGAGTTGCGCCAATATTGAGTAACAAAAAATTAACGGAAAGAATCAGCCAGTTAGCCGTTTCGAATGAATAGAGTTTGCTCCATTCAAGTACATTTGTATACTGAAGGTATCCTAAAATAACCATGAGGAAAACATTAATTATCAGAGCGGCGATGCTGTAGCGAAATTCCAGAAGAACAGCGGCAATTATCGGAACAGCAAATATCCAGAAATAGCCCGCTCCGAAAGGACCAACTTCAACAAGCAAAACAACGCCGATACCAAGAGAAATCAGCAAAACGAATAACACCTTAATTTCCGTTTTGATGGATGACTTTACAGCGAAAAAAAGTATCAACAAATAAGCGATTGTATCAACAATGGTAATCAGCCACAATTCATTGATCACGGCCAATACAACGCTGGGTACATAAGCGATAAATCCGAGAATAATAAACGCGAGGAGTAAACGTTTGAAAATTAGTTCCCTGATTTGCTCCAGTCCATGTGCGGAAGCGGCTGTAATTCTTTCTTTAAAGTGAAGAGGCATCCATATTCTCTGCAAAACTCAGTTTAACGACTATTATCAATAAGAACTAAAACACTGATTAAAAAGTTCTTAGCTAATCGGATAATTATTTATCGCTTTTTTTCAGGAATAAGAGACGGGTATAAGTTTTAGGGTAAACAGACGAAAACCCTCGAATTCTCTTTACAGTAACAAAGTGTTTGTATCGCGCGGAATCAATTGATTCCTTTTTCTGTCATTTTAAAAACAACATCTTTTTTACAATTTTTTTATTCATCCCTGATAATTCATAAAAGTAAATATTGCTGGATAAATTCTCAGCTTCGAATTTAACTGAATGCTTTCCCGAATGTAACCGTTCATTTATTAATGTAACAATATTGCCTCCAAGCATATCATAAACTTTTAAAGAATAATGTCCGGGTTCAGTCACAAAAAAAGAAATGTTTGTGCTTGGATTAAAAGGATTGGGATAATTATCATACAATTCGAATGATTCGTTTACAGTCTGACCATCAGTAATGATCGACGAAGTCCCGGATGTTAATTCAATATTCCCAAATGTATCGGCATTCATCCAGTGCAAATTGCCGGGACTGGGTTCCCACACTGAGCCGAACATATTCTCGCGTGTTTTAGGAATTTCATTCGGATTATCATTATCGCAGTAAGCAAGAGATAAGCCCATTCTTATACCGGCAAAAAGTGTTGCTACGGCCGCTTCCGGGTTTTCTGCTGTGTAGGTATCATTAAATACAATGAGCGAAAATTCCCTGACCGCTATGTTTCCATCAACACGTAAAGCAAATTCCGGGAAATGGGATCTGTAATCAAGATTTCTCCAGTTTGAACTTGTTCCGGCTCTGTCTTCAATGTAACATTCCGTGTTTACCTGACCGGGTACAGGATAAGCTGAATACATGTGATAGGCAAAAGCATTTTCTCCGTTTGAAGTATCCGTATCAAGCCGGTGTTCTCCACCTGAATCATTTTCGTCAATAAATACTTCGGTTATATCATACTCATAAATACCTGTCCATGAATTAAGCGTCCAGCCGTCAACAAAAACATCATCTTCTGTTTCAACTAAAAAGTATAGCAGGTTAGTAACAGATGACCACACAACTTTGTATCTGCCTTTAAAGTCTTCTTCAGTATACGAACCTCCATAAGGAATCCAGACCTGATCAATATTCTGCCAGGGAACATTTAGCCAACAGCTATCATTCGCTAAACCATCTATTACAGGAGCATTTACTACTTCGGGAGATAAAACCGGATCGTCCTGCGCCAAAGAATCAGCTAACATAATTCTGTCGCTTATAAATAAAAAGAAAATTATCAGAACAAATATTTTGCTTAAAGATATTGACTGTTTCATTAACAGCTCTCTGTTTATTTTTAGGTTCTATTTATTTCGTCAACAACATTTTTTTGACAAGTTTTCTGTTCATACCCGATAATTCGTAAAAGTAAATGCTTGATGAAAGTAAAGAGGCGTCAAACGTCACGGAATATTTTCCCGGATGTAATTGCTCACTTAAAAGAGTAGCTACTTTTTCGCCGAGCGTGTCATAAACCTTCAGCGTATAATTTCCGGCATCGGCAATGTAAAAAGAAATATTCGTGGAAGGATTAAACGGATTCGGATAATTATCAAATAACTCAAATGATTCGTTGATTTTCATTTCAGGATACGTTTCGGAATTTCCCGTGATTGCCGGACGAACTCTGTAAACAGCCGTACCGGCCGTAATGTAAAGTGTTTTTCCGTTTTCATCGCCCCAGGCGCAATTTGAGGGATTCGCGCCGCTGATTCTGATAGTATCAACTACTGTTCCCGTTGAATCAAAAATCCAGACGCCAAGCGGACCCGCGCAGAATAAATTTCCTTCATCATCCATCTCCATTCCGTCGGCATATCCCCAGGGTTGAATAGAGGCAAAAAGTCTTTTGTTTGTTAGTGTTGAATCATTTACAACATCCCACACATAAATTCTCCTAACCTGCGAATCATTTACATATAGTTTAGATTCATCGGGAGAAAATGCCAGTCCGTTCGGTAAAGTAAGAGTTGAGTCGAGCAGCTGAACTTCTCCCGTGGGAGATAATCTGAAAATACCAGCCCAACCGGTTTCGCTTATTCCATGCTGATCATTAAGTCCAAAAGGCGGATCTGTGAAAAACAGAGAGCCGTCGGACTTTAATGTAAGATCGTTAGGACTGTTAAGTCTCTTTCCATTGTAGTGCGTTGCGATAGGAGTTAAAGTGCCGTCATTTTCAAGACCGGATATTTGCCGCGGGCCATGTTGAGCAATTATCAGATTGCCATTTGAGTCAAAGGCCAGCCCGTTAGGATTCCCGGCTTGTCGGACAAATGGAACTGCATTCGTACTATCGGTCCATTTATATACTGTGTTGCCTTTAGTGTCGCTGAAATAAAACGCTCCGTCTTTCCAAACAGGTCCTTCAACAAACTGAAAACCGTCTTGCAATTTTTCAATATTTGATTCGGGATATCCCAAAGACTGCGCGAAGTTTAGGTGACCTGTTATCACCAAAAATAAAAATATCCCACTGACATTTTTAATTATCAATCTCATCAAATACTCCAGTTAAGTTTATCACCCGAAATGACTTTAGGGCAAAGTCAGATCAACTAAAGGTAAAAATACTTAAAAATTTACTCTGTTATTTCCTGATACTCCGCTGGTCAGACTAATTTCTGTAAAAATTTGTAACCTGACTGTTTATTTGTTTGTTAAGTTCTTGTCACTAACCCGGTGTTTTTTTTGTAATTTTGTTGAAAAGAATTCAGAAAGTTACCCGATGAAAAATTTTGAAATACCGAAACATTACCGCAGCAGTCTTATTTCGAAAATAAAAGAAATCAGAAAAGAAAAAGATCCGCGGAAGAAAGATTATTCCCCGACGGAGTTAAACTTCGGTCCTGTTATTTTTTTTATCGCCCGCCATTTCGGATTCTGTTATGGAGTTGAAAACGCTATTGAAATTGCCTACAAAACTCTTGAAGAGAATCCCGGAAAGGTAATTTATCTGTTGAGTGAAATGATTCATAATCCAGGTGTAAATGATGATCTGCGAAAACACGGCGTGAAATTTTTGATGGATACTTCCGGGGAAATGCTCGTGGAGTGGTCTGATCTGAAAAAAGATGACATTGTTATTGTGCCCGCTTTCGGAACAACTATTGAAACAGAAAATAGACTCAAAGAAATTGGAATTGATCCTTACAGATACAACACCACCTGTCCTTTCGTGGAAAAAGTCTGGAAGACAGCTTCAAACCTCGGAGCTTCCGATTACACGGTAATTGTTCACGGTAAACATTATCACGAAGAAACACGGGCTACTTTTTCTCACTCAGTACAAAACGCTCCGTCATTAATTATCCGGGACCTGCGGGAAGCGAAAGTGCTCGCCGATGTGATTAAAGGAAAAATATCATCCGATGATTTTTATGAATTCTTCGAAGGAAAATATTCGAAGGGATTTGATCCCGAAAGAGATTTTCAAAAAATCGGCGTAGTAAATCAGACAACTATGCTTGCCTCAGAGACTGAGGAAATTTCAAATCTTTTAAAACAAACAATAGCTAATAAATACGGAGCCGAAAAACTATCTGAACATTTTGCCGATACGCGCGATACGCTTTGTTATGCCACAAATGATAATCAACGGGCAACATTAAGTCTGCTGGAAACTGATGCGGATTTTGCCATTGTCGTAGGCGGTTACAATAGTTCAAATACTTCTCATATTGTAGAGCTCCTTGAAGAAAAATTTAAAACATACTTTATCAATACCGAAAAAAACATCGAATCAAAAAATTCTATTCGTCATTTCAGCACAGAAGAAAAAAGAGAACTACAAAACACAAATTTCCTTCCTGAAAAAGACGTTATAAAAATAGTTTTAACAAGCGGAGCTTCGTGTCCGGATGCCGAGGTGGATGAAGTAATCAGGCGGATAGTGTCGTTTTTTCCCCGGGCAAAATCTATTGATGACGTTCTTAACTCCTTGTGAAATATTTTCGAACACCCATACAACATTCTGACTCTATAACAATAAAAATATTCCTTTTACGATGACAGATAAAGAACAAATACTTTTAGTGCTAAGAGCTCAGACCGGAGATAAATCCGCTTTTAATTCCCTTTTGGAATCGATTCAACATTCGCTCTATTGGTATATTTACAACACGCTTTCAAACAAATCTCATGTAAACGATATCCTACAGGAAGTTTTCATTTTGATTTACAGAAAACTGCCCGGACTTAATTATCCCGAATATTTTAAAACCTGGACTTTTAGGATTGCATCGCGTGAGATATTCAGATTTCTCAGAAAGAAAAAAAATACCTTCGAGGAATTGAAGGATAACGAAGAACTCGAGTACTATTTTCCCCTTGAAAACATTACTCCTGATAATGAAAAGGCAGTTGAAAAAATATTTGAGCTTGTTCACTTTCTCCCTCCCGCGAGTCGCGCTGTTATTTGTCTGCATTATAAAAACCAGATGCCGCTCAATGAAATAGCCGATGTGCTTGAAATTTCTGTCGGTACGGTTAAATCAAGGCTTTCTTACGGTTTAAAACTTCTACGAAAAAAAGTGTGCGATAATGAATTTTTTATTGAAGAATTCACATAATAAAGATGCGTGTTCGGAAAATAAATATCACATCAACAACTATGGAGTCTGCAATGAATATTAATGAAGAATTAGATAACGCAAGAAGAGAAGTTTTTCAGCAAATTGAAAAAAGAGAAAAAAATTTCAAGCTGCTTGTATCGTTTATAGCTTTATTGGAAGGAGTATTACTTCTTGCACTTATCTGGAATATGAACTGGACTGATAAAACCCATATCATAATTTTCGTATCAACTTTACTCATTTACCTCGTGTTAGGATTAGGATTATTCGCCCTGGGTATATATCAGAATATCAACACATTGAAAGTCTTGAAGGCTATTACACTTTCTTCAAAGTAGTAATTATTTTGATAATGAAGATTGTTTGATTAAATCAGATCGGAAATTGAACCGAACTCAGGATCAAACAATCTTCTGTATGTTTTCATAGCGAAAGCGTCAGTCATACCCGCGAGCTGATCACAGATAAGGCGCACTTTTTTATTTTCATCCTGCTCACGTCTAATGATTTTATCATTGTAATCATTAAGAAGTTTTATGCAGGTTGTGTTTTTGAGATAATTATCTTTAAAGAGACTAAACATATTTCTGATCATGTAATCGCCTTTAAATTCCATCTGGTGAAGCTGGGGCGAGCGAAACACAAGTTCAATGGAAATCCGTTTATAGAAATTTGCTTTATCAATGTAAACGGGATTTATCTCAAGATTATATTTATACCTGTTAGTAAGATCACTCATGAAATTTCTTGTTTCAACAAGTCTGCATGCACGAATAAAATCGCCTATCTGCGTACCGAATTTTTGTTTGAAACGTCCGGTGCGTATCCATTCCATAACTTCCAGAAGATAAGTTCTGTGCAACTCCTGAAGCGAAGAATTATTTTCTTCACCCCATTGCGAGAGACGGGCAATTGTTAAAAATCCTCCTGAAATTGAGTCGACAATATCATTAATTGCATAAGCCGTATCGTCAGCCCAGTCCATTATCTGACATTCAATACTTCTGAAATTTGTGAGAGTAATGTGATCTTTCAGTTCATCGGGAAAATTTCTCTTATCAAAAACAAAGTCGAGATATTCTTTTTGATAATCGTAAATAAAATGATTGTATGGATTCATCAATTCGCCGAAAAGTGATTTATACTTCAGGATTGAATCAAGAAACGCGCGTGTGGGATTCATTCCTCGTTTATCTTTTTCATAACGGTAAAACGTTTCGGTTAGCAAGCGCAAAGTTTGAGCGTTACCTTCGAATCCTCCGTAATTTTTCATTAACTCGTGAATCGTTCTTTCGCCCATGTGTCCGAAAGGCGGATGACCGAGATCGTGAGCGAGACAAGCTGATTCAACAAGATCTGGATCGATATAAAATTCTTTATTCAGAAGTGAGTTTTCCATTTTCTGAAGGTAATTACAAATTGATCTTCCGATTTGCGCAACTTCAATAGAGTGAGTCAAACGGGTTCTGTAAAAATCATATTCACCCGGCAAAAATACCTGAGTTTTACCCTGTAAGCGCCTGAACTCGGAAGAATGAATAACACGGTCGCGGTCAATCTGAAATGATGTTCTGTAATCGTTTGTACGTTTTGTATCGAGTTGTCGTGTAATATCAAATTCATTATAAAAATT
>CAZEXO010000087.1:8795-14488 GCA_964516545.1 uncultured Melioribacteraceae bacterium | reverse complement strand
TTCCGATATTACCAAATAACCTCCTGACTTTAAGAACTTTTTCCACTGCAAAAGTCCGTTTTCAAAACCCATGATATAAATTGCGCCTTCAGACCAAATGAGGTCTATGCTTTCCTCTTCAAGGTCGAGTTCAAACATATCGTTAACAAAAGCTCTGCAATTTTCTAAACCTTCAGTGGCAATTTTCTTATTCAGAATTTCGATATATGGTCGATAATTATCAAAACCAGTAACATCGCCAAAACTGATGCGTGCAAGTTCAAGCGTTTGATTTCCTGTTCCGCAGCCGATATCAACAATCTTTGGATTTGGCGGAAGTGTTGGAATGATGTGAAATGCTTTCCTTGTATGTTCATCGCTTCCCGGTCCCTGACGGGGAAGGTTATCAAATACTTCATAAAAAAATTCTTTCATTTTTCCTCCGTTCTTTTGAGAATGCGAACAGGTATGAAATTATAACCAGCGAGAGTTTCAGAGTTCGCAATTTACAATTCTCTTCTAAAATTTCATAATTTCAAATTCAGAATTCAACCTGTTTCATTCGCTAATATAAATTTTTCATTATGTACAATCAGTTTAAAATTTATTCTTGCCGCGTTTCGTAATTCTTTTGCATTCTTTGCTGATATTTTTCCATTTACGTTTTTCTTCAAGAGCTTTTTTTTCATCAATTTTTCTTTCAAGATATTGCAGCTCTTTTCTGAGTTTAAGATAATTTTCATATTGCTCTGAAGAAATTGTTCCTGAGTCAACGGCTTCCTTAACTGCGCATCCTGATTCAACCGTGTGTGTGCAGTCAAAGTACTTGCAGTTTACGGCAAAGTCTTCAAACTCGGAATAAGTTGTGGCAACTCCTTTAGAATCTTCCCACAATCCGAATTCGCGCAATCCGGGAGTATCGATAATTACAGCGCCGCTGGAAAGAATTATTAATTCTCGTCGCGTTGTTGCATGTTTTCCTCTTGCATCTGATTCTCTTATCTCGCGAGTATATAATTTTTCCTCGCCGATCAATTTGTTAATCAGTGTGGATTTCCCAACACCTGAAGAACCGATAATAGTGTGAGTGATTCCGAGTTTCATAAAATCCTCTAAAAGATTTATTCCTGAATTTTCTAATGAACTCACTGGAATAATTTTCAGGTTTTTTAATCTTGCTTTAATCTGAGTCATAAATTCATCAGGATTCTCGCAGAGATCGGTTTTGCTGAGAATAAATACCGGTTCAGCGCCGCTGTTATAAACCGCGGTAACCTGTCGTTCGAGGCGATTCAAATTAAAATTTTCATTCGCGCTTTGCATTAAGAAAACAATATCAACATTTGTTACCAGTACTTGTTCCTCAATTTTTTTGAACGGCGCTTTTCGCGATAATTTATTTTTTCGTTTCAGCACATTGTGAATAATTCCGAGTTCATCAAATTTTGCCAGCGCCACCCAGTCGCCGACTTTCGGCAATTCACTTGGTGCATTACTGGTATAGAGCATACTTCCTGAAACTTCAGAATATAATTCTTCATGTTCGGTAAAGATGATATAACTGCTTTTGTTTTCAACGGCTACTCTTCCCGGAATGAGATCGTTTCGATTCAGAGTCTTGAATTCTTCATTAAAAAACGGATAATAACCTAATAAATCTAATCTGTTCAATTGAGATTTCTCCTTTAACAATAAATAAATATGGATTGGATGTACGTATCCCTTTGGTTTTCCTGATATAAAAATTAATTCAGGAAATTATCAGGCAATTATTCCGGCAAGTATATTTTTCTGTGAAGTACTGTTAAACAAAAAACCTCTTTAGGTTACTTAAAATTCGATGGCAAAAGATAATGGAATCTTTTGATAAAACAAATATTCATGAGAAAATTTTTCTGTTGCTAATTTATCCATAATATTCGTCAATAATTTTTATGTTTCTGCTTTTCAAAAGTTGGATAGAGAGTGTGTATAATTTATGAATAATTGAATAGTTGCTTTTATGAGTCGTAAAGCTGCGGACTTAATTAATGATGTCAGTATTGGCTTACCGATGTTTATTCACCATTCTCAAAGAATGATTTAATTAATTGATCGAATTCACTATCATTTGGTAAACCGTGTTTTGCTATAATTGTGAAATAGTATGTCAAAAAAGTTCTCATAAAAAATTCTTAATAAAGCTTCTGCAGGAATTTTTTATTTAAAAAATATTTGAATATTTCGCACACAATTCATTTGAGAAAGATAACGAGTGACACCAAGTGTGTATGGTGATTACCATGCACAACCGGTGTCAGATTAAAGTTCGGTTTATCTGAAAATCCAAAAGTCAGCGATACATTTTCGGATTAATAAAATTAAGAAATGTTATATTGCGCAATGCTATCTGCGTTAATAATTTCAAGGAAATAGTGACATAGATTTTTATTCTCTCAAAAATTACAATCGAATTTAATATAAATGTATTGTATCACTAACTTAATTGTTGATCGGAAAAAATAATATGCCAAGTCACAAAAAATTTCAAATAAAGAAAAAAAAGGCTAAGGCAAAAACAAATAAGAATGTGGTTTTACCGGGTATTTTTAAAACGAAAAGAGGTTCTTCTTCGAATACTTACCTTCATCGGTTTACAAGTCTTACTCTTGCTGAACGAATTAAACTTCATAAAGGTATTAACCCTGACTCGCAACAGGCGATTGTGAAAAGCATTACGAAGGTGCACCGTATTAAACCCATTGCTAAAAAAAAGGGAAGTATTTATGATAGCCAAACAGGTCATCATGAATGGATCCCGACAAATTACATTTGGGAAGTAATGCAGACAAATGATAATATTTGGATTATGCTGGCTACTATCTTTCGAAGTCCTACCTGGCTGATTATTCAGGTACCGGATATTACTAATGCAAGTTATCAACAGGCAATTACAAAAGTTCTCACCGGCAACAAAGTAGATGCGTCCGATCTCGGTTTACAGGGACATTCGGGTGGATTATCCCTAAACGGCACTCAACAAACTGTAGGGCAAGCCGGTTATCATGATGAATTACGAGATATTTTTAAGAAGTATAAAGACACTAAGGATTATGCAGGGTATTTCAAAGAATTAATTTTTTACATCAAAAGCCATTTTCTATTTGTTGAGGAAGCATTGATTCCTTCTCACAAGGGAGACATCAAGGGTAATCTTCTTGATAATATCAACTGGGATTATACTCTTTCCGAAAGAGGAAATCCTATTGGAGCAAAAATGGATACATTAAAAGATGTTGCCGAATACCTGAACGCTCAGTGGAAAAATTTTTGGCTTCCTACATTATGTAATTCTTTCACTGCCACTCTTTATAATAAATAATTTCTCACTATTTCATTTTTGAAAGCGAGCGCCTACTTCAGATTATATTTATTTTTTATCTCCATTCGGCGTTCTTCCGATAGCGATTCCATGAATTGTTTCCAGCCGGGGCACCAGTTAATATGCCATCGCCAAAATCTGCCTAGTAATGATTTTGGTTTCGTATCATATTTCGCCCGCATTTTACATTCTTCACAACCTGGTTTTGTTTCCATCATTGTTCCCCTTCATTAAATTCTTATTTTGTCAATGCACCAAATATTCTTCTCTAAATTTAAGTCAATATTTTACTTTCAACAATTTCAAAAAATTCTTTTTTCAAAAACCATCTTCCCTATCTGATTAACAAATGTAATTAAAATGACAATTCAAGTACGAAGTATAAGCCTTTAGCAAAATTGTGGACTTTTATACCAATAAATTTTGGGGGTAACTTGTATTTATATGTACAAAGTTATTATTTTATGTCAGTCAGAAAATTCTTATAACAAACATTCTTATTCTCGTATTTATGTAAAAGAATCATATCTGATAATATTCTGGTACGCAAAGATGATGTGATCCCAGAAAGGTAAGCCAACGATTTCAGATTGTAAAGAAAGCATTGTGAATTCGAAATAAAATAGCTTGAGAGTGATTTATTAATAATTTGTGTCTCTAAAAAATATTTCTAACTAAAAAATAAATCTTCTTTTGTGGAGAACATTTATATTGTTTAATAAAATAAATGAATTTACGTATATGCCGAAAATAAATAATTGATCGGAAGAAATATGCGAAGTAAGTTTTTAATTGCATCAGCAATATCAATTTTTCCTGTTACACTAATCGCATTTACATTTTTCCCGACTGATTGGGATAAAATGACAACTTTCCTTGCCGCCATGATATTCTATTGGCTGATTATTTTGGCTTCGTGTATAATTCTGATTGCCGGAAATACTTTCAATTACAAAAAAATATTTATTCCTCAACATCGTCCAAAAGCATTGTTAAGTTATTATGCATTGGCATTTACTCCGCTGCCGGCAGTTTTTTTTGTAGCATTTTTACCAAATGTCTTTGATATATCGTTACAAAATTTTGTTGTTATTTTGGTAATTTCTCTGATTAACGGATTACTTGAGGAATTTTATTGGCGGGGATTATACCTCGTTCATTATAAAAACAATCTCGTAACAAGCGTAGGTATTTCCACCGTGTTTTTCACTCTGTGGCATATTTCATTATTCATTTTGAACGGTCTGGTTTATCATGGTAACTATCTTGGTCTGGTAGGCGGTGCTATATTTATGGGTGTAGTGTGGAGTTACGTATCACAAAAAACAGGAAATATTTTCTATCTGATAATAGCGCATTTTTTTGTTAATATATTCGCATTCACAGGTTTGTTCGTCGAAAACAATTTTTAGTTACACCTAACTCATATCTATTCGTCCCGCTGCTTCTCCTCGAATGAAACAAATAGGAGAGTAAAAAAAAGTCCGGATAAAAAAGAAGGCAGTTCGCGTAATCCTTTTCTTTCTCTTTCATTCCACTTGGTTTTTAAAATTGTACGCATAGAAGGAATAACTTCAAGTATTTCATTCAGTTCATTTATGTAAATCGATTCTTTTTTCAGGAAGAATTTCTTCAAATACCTGACCAACAAGGGAGAGATCAACAAAAACCATATCAATGTAATTACAACCGCTCGAACGACCATATAAAAAATGTTTCCCGTAATACTTTTCTCAAGTCCCGGATCAATAAAGGGAAGCAACGCCATGATGATAAATAGCACAATAATGATTATGCCGCTTTTTCTCTGCCACCAGAACTTCTTTTTTGTTTTTGATTTCTGTTTCATATTATTATTCAATAATGGATAATCTGCCGGAATTGAATCCAGTAAGGCTGAATATTTATTTAGAATTTTTGAGGGCGATCGCACGGAGTAAACAGCAACCGCAATTCCTGCAGCTAAATGAATCATAACATAAATAATGACAAAAATAAGACTGTAGCTGAAACTGAAACCCGTCATATTAATTCCGGATTTCTCAAGTATATATTCAACATAAATATCAAGAGAATTCCAGAATGTCATACCGAAAAATATTGTGAGCACCAAAGACTTCTGAAGTGATGATTGTAATTGCGCAGTCAGTGAGTGAAGAAAAACAGATAACTTATGAATTTTGATAAACCTGTAAAAAAAGTAACCTGTTATTCCCTGAAAAGAAACAGCAAAATAGGCTGATAACGGCGTGTATGGGCTAATAATGAATTTAACCATCACAACCAAAAATGTTACTTTTAAGATTTTTTCCTTAGTCCGGGAAAAGTATGAAAGCAGCGAGATAATGAAAAC
>CAZEXO010000087.1:4925-8785 GCA_964516545.1 uncultured Melioribacteraceae bacterium | reverse complement strand
GATTATCATGCCGCGCAAAGGAATTTTTATTAGATGAAGAAATCCGCCAAGAACCGATTCGCTGAATCCCCAGAGAGAAGCAAGCCGATTTATTAATTTTTCATTATCAAATATTTTTTCATTTCCAGGATTTGTCATTTGAATTAACTTTTGAACAATTTTCCTCAACACCAATTCCGAAAAAAACTACATTTAATACTAATCAACTATTCAAAAAAATTATCAGAGAATTTTCTTTTCCTTAGACCATTCCGAGATAGCTTTGACTACAGCTTCCATGGAAGTAATTACGCACTCCTGCTGTATCGGATCTATAATCTTTAATATTTCTTTATGTACCTGAAGATGGCATTCGTCAAGGTTCTGAATGAACGGTTTACTCTTTGATGTAGCCGTAACTATTACGTTTCTTTTATCCATCGGGTCAGCGCTTCTGGTAACAAATCCTTTTGCTTCCAGCGCTGTAAGAATATGAGTAATCCTTCCCGGTGAAAGTTTTAATTCTCTTCCCAGCGTTTTTACCGGCACTTGCGATGAATGAGTAAATAACTTCAGACATCTGAATTCCGCTGTGGTAAGATTGAACATGGCGGCGATATAGCTATCCTTTTCACCGCATACTTTTGAGAGTCTGCATGTTAGTTCAGCCATAGATTTTGCCAGTTCTTCTATCGATATCGAATTATTTTCCAAAATATTTGCCTCCCTAAAACTTCTTAACTTTAGATCAAATTTATGTATTTTTTCTAAAATAGACACGAACATCCAAATATTTTTATCTTTTTAAAAATTCATTGCCCGCGTTTCTTTATTTTATATAAAATTTTTTTTGAGGTTAGGGTGAAATTCGAAAAAACTCGTCTCCAGGGACTCATAATCGTACATCCGGATATATTTACCGATGATCGAGGATATTTTTATGAATCTTTCAGCGATAAAAAATATAGTGAATTGGGAAAAGTATTCTTTGTTCAGGATAACATTTCACAATCATCCAAAGGAACAATCAGGGGTCTGCATTATCAGGTTGGAAACAGCGCTCAGGGAAAACTTTGCTCGGTTGTTTATGGAAAAGTTCTTGATGTGGCTGTTGACATTCGACACAACTCACCCACTTACGGGAAATTTGTTGCCGTTGAACTTTCCCAGGAGAATAAACTGCAATTTTGGTTGCCGCCGGGTTTTGCTCACGGGTTTTCTGTTTTATCAGATGAAGCAATATTTACCTATAAATGTACAAATTATTACAATAAAGCTGACGAAAGATGCATAATTTATAACGATTCAGATTTGGCTATTGATTGGCAGGTTGAAAATCCTATTTTATCGGAGAAAGATCTTTTAGGAAAAAAATTCAGCGAGATTGAAAAGGATTTTTAACGAAAAGAAAAATAATATTGTTTTCTCCTGTTTTTAATAAACTATTCTGTAATTTTTTCGATTCTATTAGAATAGCAGAACAAACAATAAAACAATTAATCTGTGTTATTAACCATGCTTCAGTTGGACCAGTAAAGAATGATTAGGTATAAAACAACATTTTTTTGCCTCCTGTTCTTAATTTATCCGGCAGCCGCAAAACCCATTCAGGAAAATATTCAGGACTTAAAAGAAGAAATAGCCCATTACAATAAGCTATCCTTACAATATTTCCGAAGTCAGATTGACAGCAGCATATTCTATGCAAACCTCGCACTGGGTAAATCAAGAAAAATAAACTATATAAAAGGTGAAATTGACGCCTGTTGCGATTTGGGTTTTGCTTACTATATCAAAAATGATTTGGATAATTCAATCCGATTCAGCCACCAGGCTTATGAACTTTCTGTCCAGGAATCATATGAAATGGGTAAAGCCAAATCGCTCAACAATTTCGGACTTCTGGAATGGCGAAAAGGAGCTTACAACAATGCACTCGAGAAATATAAAGAAGCGCTGGAGATTTCCACAAAAAATAAAAATGATGTTGAAAAATCGCGGAGTCTTAATTATATAGGACTTGTTTATTGGAAAATCGGAAATTATCCCGGTTCGGTTGAAAGCCTTTACAGCTCGCTGAAAATAAAAGAAAAACTGAATGATCAATATGAAATAGCTTTAACGCTGAACAATCTCAGCAACGTTTATAATGAAATGGGCAATTACAACACAGCCGTTACTTTTGCCCAGCGCGCACTTGAAATCACAAAAGAAACCGACAATTATTATGCGATTGGCAGAGCTTACGGCAATCTTGGTGTGAGTTATTCGAAGATGAAAGATTATGATAAAGCAATTCAGTACTTAATGAAAGCCATGGAAGTGAAACAAAAATCGGGTGAGATTAAGGGACTTGCTTATACATATATGGATATCGCAACTCTTCAGGCTAGACAAAACAATGTTCAGCTTTCTTTTGAGTATTATAATAAAGCTCTTGAGATAATGAAATCGATTAATGACGCTCACGGGCTTGCGCTTGGGTATCACAGCATCGCCCAATTATATTTTGATGGTGGCGATTACGCTAAAACTTATTCCAACATTAATGAAAGTCTTAAATACGCGCGCAGAGAGAACCTCAGAGAAAGTATTAAAAATAATCTGTTTCTCCTCTCAAGGTATTACGAGAAACAGAAAAAATACTCTCAGTCTTTGCAGTATTTTCAGGCTTACACAAACCTAAAGGATTCCTTACTTAATGAAATTAATAACTCTGAAATTGCCAACCTCCAGGTGAATTATGAAACCGCTCAGAAGGAAAAAGAGAATGAACTCTTAAAGCAAAGAAATATTATTCAATCCTTAGAACTGGAACAACAGGGACTTTACATTCGGTTTTTGACAGCCTCAATATTGCTGGCAGGTATGGTTATTTTCGCCTTTTATTATCGGTACAGACTTATTAAAAAAACGAAAATCATACTTGAAGAAAAAAACTCTGAAATTGAGCGACAGAAATCGACACTGGAAGAATTGAACAACACAAAAAACAAACTTTTTTCAATCATCGCTCACGATCTGAGAAATCCATTCCAAAGTATTCTGGCCAACACTGCATATCTACTTGAAGAATATAAAAAACTAAATGATTCCGATCGGCTGAATATTATTCATCAGATTGACACTGTAACTAATTCATCTCACGTTCTACTTGAAAATCTTCTTGAATGGTCATTGTCCGAAACGGGTCAGTTCGCCTATACTCCTTCAAACATTAATCTGCTTAGTGAAGTTGAAGAAACAATTTCCCTTCTGTCGGCATCGGTAACAAAAAAAGATATTACCATTAATGTAAGAATTGATCCTTCATTGGAAGTATTCACTGACAGTACATTTCTCAGAACCATATTTCGTAATCTAATCAGCAATGCCATAAAATATTCACACAGCAACAGTGAGATAGAAATTGAAACCCGCTGCGATGAAAACAATATTATCGTCATGGTTGAAGATCACGGAATCGGAATGACTAATGAAGATATCGACAGGCTGTTTACTATAAAAAGCGGAAAATCTGTAAGAGGAACATCCGATGAACGCGGCACAGGACTGGGACTAATAGTGAGTAACGAATGCATTCAAAAATACGGCGGGGTAATCTGGGTTGAAAGCATTTTAGGAGAAGGCTCAAAATTCTACTTCACAATTCCCCGCGCGAAAAAATCCGATTCAACAGATGAAATTATTTACTGAGAATTTTTTCGTAATAGTTGATATACTGAGGAACAATTATTCTGGTTTCAAATACTTCCACAGCTCTGATCCGGGAGTTTTCAGAAAATTTCGAGTATTTTTTTTCATTTGTTAAAAGCCCAACCGTATACTTTGCCATCCTGTCAATGTCGTCAAGACGGGCAAAGACTTCTGATAAAATAGCT
>CAZEXO010000087.1:449-4915 GCA_964516545.1 uncultured Melioribacteraceae bacterium | reverse complement strand
GTCGCCGATTTCGGCAATAAATCCGGTTTCATTATGAATAATCAATTCAGGCAATCCTCCTACACTTGAACTTACGACGGGTTTTCCGCAAGCCATCGCTTCAAGCGCTGAAAGACCAAAACTTTCCGACTGAGAAGGCATCAGGAATATATCAGCCGTACTTAGGATATCATTTATTCCATCTTGTTTACCGAGAAAAATTACATCTTTTTCTAATTTTAATTCTCGCGCCATTCTCTCGCAATCCGACCGCTCGGGACCGTCACCAATCAAAACAAGTTTCGCCGGGAGATCATTTTTTACTTTTTCGAGTACCTGTATTGTGTCCTGAACTCTTTTTACCTTTCTGAAATTAGATGTATGCATTAATATTTTTTCGCCGTTCGGCGCTACGCGTTCTTTAAACTGCCTGTTGCAAACAGGTTTATAAATTTCAGTATCGATAAAATTGTGAATCACTTCAATATCTTTTTCGATGTGATAATTTGTAAGTGTTTTTTCCTTTAAGAATCTCGAAACCGCTGTTACTCCGTCACTTTGTTCAATGCTGAATTTTACTAGTGGAAGAAATGAAGGCTCAAGTCCGACAAGCGTTATGTCGGTTCCGTGAAGAGTGGTAATCAGTTTTAATTTTCTGTTATTCCTTTTCAGCACTTCTTTTGCGAGATAACCGCTCATCGCATGAGGAATTGCATAATGAACATGAAGTATATCAAGATTTTCAAACTCGGCAACTTCCACCATTTTTGAAGTAAGTGAAAGTGTATAAAGCGAGTGTTCAAACAATGGATAATTACTCATTTCCACTTCATGAAAAAAAACATTTTCGGTAAAACTGCTTAACCTGTGAGGCATTGCATAACTGATGAAATGAATTTCGTGTCCAAGCAAAGCAAGCGCTTTTCCCAATTCAGTAGCGACAACTCCGCTTCCGCCATATGTAGGATAACATGTTATTCCGATTTTCATACGTCTTCAATCCTTGATTTTAAGTTGGTAAAGAGACGGGGTTTACAAATCTACTCAAATTTCTTTTTCGAAATGGAATAATTTGTTTTTATAAAAATTACTTACGGCATAAGCGTAATTTCGAGAAAATAGTTCTATTCCCGTAATATTTATTTTTCTTTCCTATATTTGTCTGCAACAGATTAAGTTTTTCATACAATAAACAAGGAATTATTGTAATTGATAAAAAAGAGAATCTTGATTGTCGGCTCAAACGGAATGCTGGGACAAAAATTTGTTGACTACTTTTCCCACATGGACAATGTTGAACTTATGACTGCTTCAGCTGAGCCTGAATCATTCTTCCCTCATGTTCCTTACACACAGCTTAATATTACAAAAAAAAGTGAAGTGAGAAAACTTATACTTGGTTTTTTCCCTGACATTGTAGTTAACACGGCAGCATATACAAATGTTGACAAATCAGAATCAGAACGTGAACTTGCCTGGAATATAAATGTTAAGGGCGTTGAAAATCTTGCGCTTTATACCTGGACAATCGACGGATACATGGTTCAGATTTCTTCAGATTACGTGTTCGATGGAGCAAACGGACCATATAGTGAAATTGATAAACCGAATCCTGTCAGTTATTACGGACGCACAAAACTCGCTAGTGAAAATTCAGTTATTGCCAGCGGCGTTCGTCATGCGATTGTAAGAACAAATGTGCTTTACGGACCAACTATTCACGGCAGACCCGATTTTGTAAAATGGGTTCTTAATTCTTTAAGTGAAAATAAGGAAATCAAAATTGTTACCGATCAGTTCAACAACCCTGCTTTTATTGACGACCTTGTTCACGGAATAAACACTTTGATTGAGTATGAAAAAGAAGGAATTTTTAATATTGCCGGTAAAGAAGTAATTTCGCGTTTTCATTTCACGCAGCGCATAGCCGCTTTTTTCGGATTAAAAAAAGAATTGATCAAACCCGTGCTTACCAAAGAATTGAACCAACCGGCAAAAAGACCATTAAAATCAGGACTTATAATTTTAAAGGCTCAAACCGAACTGGGTTTCCAACCGACAGAAATCGAAACAACATTTTCGATCATCAAAAATAGATTGAATCTTTAACAATTTAATTCGGTTATAAAAAGAATATTTGGATAGTCGGATGAATTTTCTTAGTTTTGTTATGAACATATGCTCATAATATTTATGGCGAGACCCAAAAAACACAGAAACACCTGCTGCGATCCGGCGTCAACATATTTCAAACCCCGCGGTATTCCTATGGAATTACTTGAGGAGGAAGTACTTGAGAAGGATGAAATTGAGGCTGTGAAACTTGCAGACCTTGAAAATTTATTTCACGAGGACGCCGCCAGAATAATGAAAATATCGAGAGCGACTTTCGGACGAATTCTTAAATGCGCCAGAAACAAAATAGCTGATTCAATCCTTAACGGTAAAGCAATTAAAATAAATCAATAAAGAGGAAAAATTATGAAAATAGCAATCGCGTCGGATGACAACAAAACAATAACCGGGCATATTGGCCGCGTTAGAGGATTTGTTGTTTTGGAAATTGAAAGCGGAGAAATAAAATCCCGTGAATACAGGCCGAATACATTCACAAATCACGCTCAGGGAAATCACAAGCATAATCACGGAGAACATTCACATGGTCACGGACATGAAAGTCTGGCTGAAGGATTGAAAGAATGTTCTCACCTTGTTTGCACCGGCGCCGGTTGGAGAGTTGTCGAAGATCTGAAAAAATGCGGCATTGAGGTGTTTTTTACAAAAGAAATTGAGGCAGATGCAGCCGCGCAAAAACTCGAAAAGGGCGAACTAGAAATCAACGAAGAAGGCGCTTGTCATGCTCATTGATATCCCATAAACATTCAAACGGGGAAATCTCTATTCCCCGTTTTATATTAATGTAGATTTTTTTACTCAAATAAATTCTAACTTAAAATTCTTTTTACCCCCTTTATATACTCACAAATAATTCTGCAACATCACCCCCATTTTTTAGATTTTTTTTATTACTTCAGTATTGATATTACAAAAGATTTGAGATAAATTGTCACAAGTATTTAATTAGAGATTTTACTTACTCTGTTTTATTTATCGTTTTTTTATTAAACTGATCACTCCTGGGGGCAAGATGAAAAATCCTATTCAGTTGATAGTATTTCTAATCACAGTGATTCTCTTTGCTTTTTCATGTAATGAAAACCCTTTAGAACCGGAAGAAAACTACCCGCCAGGGAATAGAAACTACACCTGGCAAGCTGATACAATTGAAGCCTACTTCGTTGACTATTACGGAATATGGGGAGATACTGTGACAAACGTTTGGGCTGTTAGCCAGGGTGGCAGTGCACAGCATGCAGTAATTAAATACGACGGTGAAAGATGGAATTTTGTATCACTTCCCTCAGGTATGTATTCCCCAATTGCTGTCTTTGGATTTGGAAATGATATTTGGTTCGGACAGGATGAAGGTAAAATATGGCATTACTCAAATGGGAATTACATAAATGAGTTTTACAGAGAAATCAACACATCTATTGAGAATATGTTGTTTATTGATATCTGCGGTACAAGTAAAACCGAGTTGTACGCAACAGGAAGTTATTATACACAGAGTGATGATATTAATTTTCCCAACGATGGCATAATTTACAAATATAACGGGCATAGATGGTCACTTGATAAATATTTACCCAATAACGGATTTATAAGCAAAATTAAGTACTCATCCAGAAATGACAAGTATTACCTGCTTTGCTTTCCATATTGGGGATTTGAAAGAGATACAAACAGATTATATGAATATGACGGAAACACGCTAAAGATGATTTACAACAAAGCAACCTCTCCCGAAAATTCTTGTACAATTAATGAAGTTAATGGTGAAATTTACGTTACCATAGGAAAGACAATTTGCAGCTATCTGAATAATGATTTTGGATATAGGTTCGAAGTAAATGATCAAAACTTCGGCGGGCAGATTTGGGGAAGAAATAAAAATGATATTTTAATAAGAATGTATGACGGGTTATGTCACTATAACGGTACTAATATAGAGTATATTCTCCGGCTGCCGAACAATCTTATGCCGGGTAATGGATTTATTCTCAAAGATGATTTCTTTTATGTAACCTTTGATAACAATACCGGTTTGAACATAATTTACAGGGGAACTATCAAGAAGGAGTAAAAAGCAAACGAAATATTTACAGGCACGGCAGTACTGCCATACTAACCGTGCCCAAAGGAATGCCGCGTAGTCTTGCAAACTAAGCATTTGTTTAAAAATGCAGGGCATTCTGTTTTTTAAAATAACCAATTCAAAAACCATTTTACAGGTGTTATTATGAAAAAGAATTTGCTCTTATTGTTTGTTTTACTATTAACATTCAGTTCCCTTTCCGCTCAAATTAGAAGTGAAAGAAATGCTGAATACAGAAACGGAGATACTTACTACCTTTATCGTCAAA
>CAZEXO010000087.1:0-439 GCA_964516545.1 uncultured Melioribacteraceae bacterium | reverse complement strand
CTGGTTGATCTCATCTTTCAGTCGTTCCCCCGGCCGGATGTGGATTTTTCCGTGGATGCGATGCGTGATGGTCTGGATGATCACCGGCACCACCTCCTTGGAAACCACCTCAGTAAAGAATTTACCTTTATCGTCAAAACGGAGGCGCAGTACAGAGACAAATAACTATTCAAACGCCAAGCGCTCTTCCTGCAATTGGCACATATGCAAATACTGCGACTTCGGCATGCGGAATAAGGGTATTTAATCTGTTAAGAGATGTTGGCGAGGACCCAAAAGCTAACAGAACAAATGATCTGGCACAAATAAGAGTTAGTTTGCATAATGTTTATGAGGCTTACGGTGGAAATTATACACCCACGATATGGAACAATTATTATTATCAGGTAATGTCCCTAAATTTGTGTAAAAAGAAAAAAGAAGGTGCCGCTCCAAAATA
>CAZEXO010000086.1:13020-14548 GCA_964516545.1 uncultured Melioribacteraceae bacterium | reverse complement strand
TCAACATGCTCGGCAAGGAAGTGACGGAACTTGTTAATGCTGTTCAGAGGAAAGGTCAACACGTGGTTACATTTAACGCGGATAATCTTTCAAGCGGAGTTTACATCTACACAATTCAAACTCCTCACTACACGGCTTCGAAGAAGATGATTTTGATGAAATAACCCTTCATCCCTCTGTTTATTCTCAAAGGCTGTCAAACAAAGGCAGCCTTTTTTGTTTCTATTTCCGGGTACTGATTCAATAATTTATTTCGCTTCTCCTGTTTACTAAAAGTTAATATTTTTTTATACTACACCCCTCATTATTACCTGTCATAACTTTTTTAAGCAATAATCATTATTAAGGCGTTTTCAAGGAATATTTTTTAGGGAATGATGTTTTTAGGAATATTCCGTTTATATTATATCAAATGTTAACATTCCGGCGATGGAGGGAGTATGAAAAAAAACAGTAGAAGGAAATTTTTGAAGACGGCAACGCTTATTTTTGCCGGACTGCTTTCAGGTTCCTTAAACAATATCAAAGCTTTTAAAACCAGGGACGAGGAACTTAAGAATGTTGTGACGAAGATTTTTAAACTGTCGATAGATGAAAAAGTAACATCCCTCAGACTGCTGGAAAAAGAATTCGGCAAGGAAAAAATTAAAGAGATTGTAGAAATATTATTAAGAGAACAAGTTGTGAATGACTGGAAAGGACTCGCTTCATCAGCAGGAAAAAACGACTTAAAAACTTACATCGATATTTTATGGAATAAGTACTGTAAAAAAGACGGATTGAAATGGACCGAATCCCAGGAAGGAAACAAAACTGTGATGCATTGTACTTACTGTCCGCATTATGAAAAATGGAAAAAACTGGACGCGACTGACTGGGGATTTGAACTAATGTGTAAAACTGATTATTACATGATAGAAGGATTCAACCCGGACATTAAGTTCGAACGTACAAAAACCTTAATGCAGGGGGATGAATATTGCAATCATACCTATATAGTAAAATCTGAATAATCATCGGTAATGGATAAATGGGTGATAAGAAAATTGAATTTTACTCATCTTGTAACATAATTGGAGGGGAAATGTCTGGTAACACTAGAAGAGACTTTGTAAAAACTTTTGCACTTCTTTTTGCTGGTTTATGTACCGGTTCGTTCAAAATCGTAAACGGTTTTCAGGAAAAAAAGACACCTGGTTTAGAGGAAAAAGTTTCGAAAGTATTAAATGCACCCGTGGTTGAGAAAATAAAAATACTGAGAGACCTTGAAAAGCAATTCAATAAAGAGCAAATCAAAGAAACCCTTCATCAATTGCTGAAAAAAGTCACTTCGGAAAACTGGCATAAATTGGCTCTGGATAATGGTAAAAACGATTTAAGAAGTTACATCGACTTACTTTGGACTAAAAAAAGCGGGCTGCAGTGGACTGAAAGACAGGAGGGGAATAAAACTATAATGAATTGTACGTATTGTCCTTATATGCAGGAATATGTAAATCAAAATGCAACAGACTGGGGTTATGAACTT
>CAZEXO010000086.1:0-13010 GCA_964516545.1 uncultured Melioribacteraceae bacterium | reverse complement strand
ACTTTTATGCAGAACCGATTATTATATGTTGGAAGGGTTTAATCCAAAAATTAAGTTCGAACGGACAAAAACCTTAATTCAGGGGGATGAATATTGCAATCATACTTATATAGTCGAAGACCGGTAATATTTATCATAATAATTTTTATCAGGATGGAAAAGGTATGACAACAAAACAAAAACGTTTAATTCTTACAGCTATATTGACAGGGATTGTGGGACTTATTAGCAGTATTACTTTAGTTGGAAATGAGGCCAGACTTGTCCATGTAATAACAATATTTTCTGCGGGTTTTGGTTCAGGCGCGGCGCTCGTGTCAGCGCTTTATTCTCGTAAGATTGGTGAAAAAGATGAGTTGCCGCAGGAAAAGGTAAAAGAATAACTTGGGTGAATTGTTAAAAGATATTTTCTTCACGGGAAAAACTCTTTCCGATTTGGCTTTTTATATATCCGCGAATTATCCGCAATTCGATAAAGATAAATTTAATCGCCTGGTTTTTGATTCCTTGTGGAATGAAAGAGAATTGAAAGCCAAAATGCGCCACATAACTTTATGTCTCCGCGAAACTCTTCCGGAAGATTTTAAGCAATCCGTTTTAATTCTGAAAAAGGTTGCCCCCAAAATAACCGGCTTTAACGGAATGATTTTTCCTGATTATCTTGAGATGTATGGAATTGGTGATTTTGATACTTCACTATCCGCGCTGGCTTATTTTACAAAGTATTCATCTTCAGAGTTTGCCGTAAGACCATTCATTTTAAAAGACTCCAAAAGGGTAATGTCCTTTATGTTAAAATGCGCAGAGGATAAAAATGAACATGTGCGCCGTTTTGCAAGCGAAGGATGCCGTCCGCGTTTGCCATGGGCGATGGCTCTGCCTGAACTAAAAAAAGATCCTTTACCGATTCTTCCCATTCTCATGGAACTCAGGGATGATGAAAGTGAATATGTGAGAAAAAGTGTAGCTAACAACCTGAATGATATTTCAAAAGATCATCCTGAGCTTGCTATGAAAATCTTCAGGGAGTGGTATGGCAAATCAGAACGAACCGACCGGATAATTAAACACGCCAGCCGCACTTTATTAAAAGCCGGTAATAAAGAAGCGATGAAAATATTCGGGTATGCAGATGCCTCGGAAATAAAAATATCCGGGTTTACTTGCGGGGAGACAAAACTAAAAATTGGGGAAGAGTTAAAATATTCCTTCACAATGGTTGTTTCCGGAAAAGGGAAACATAACATTCGTCTTGAATATGAAATGGATTACGTGAAAGCTAAAAGTAAACGAACGCAAAAAGTATTTAAAATATGCGAATCGTTTTATGAACCCGGCGAATACACATTCAAAAGAAAACATTCCTTCAAAAAAATAACCACAAGAAAATATTATCCCGGTACTCATAAAATAACTCTTATTGTGAATGGCGAAAAAAACAAATCACTTTTTTTCGACTTGTTTTAAGAGGATTAGAAACAGGCGGAATCGTTTTTTGTAAACAACAGGATCACTAATAATTTTGTCAGGAATTCCAAATCATTTTCAGATATCCGAAAAGATTTATCTTTCTTGATTATAACTATTTTGATTTTCCGGCCAATTCAAATCATTTCCTAAAAATAATCCTGGCAAAGAATTTGTTATTGTTAGAAAAAATCACAGAGTTGCTATGAGAAAATATATCATTCTGTTTCTAATGTTTTTTGCAGTTTATTCAAACGCTTTTTCACAGGTGGAAATTTATGTTAAACCTTCAGCTGTTGTTTTTTTCCCCTCCTCTGAGCAAGTTAAAGGTTATTATGACAAGAATTCTATTTTCACTTACGGGGCGGAAGCCTATTTTATTACTGATTTTTACGGACTGGGTGGATTCGTGAATTTTTCAGGCTACACGGTGAATTTGAAAGACGCTAACCAAATTGAAGGAGAGTGGAAAGAAAAAGTAACAATTGTTTCGTTCGGTCTCTTGAAAAACTTTGAAACTCCGCTTTGTTTTATTAATGCTAAAGCCGGAATTTCATTTCACTCCGATGAGCTGGGATTTGACAATAAGGATGTGCGTAACGGACTAAGACTCGGAATTGATCTTACCAAAGAATTATTTCCGGGTGTGAGTCTCTGTCTAGGCGGTGAATATGATTATTGTAAACTGGACATCCCGAATTACCTGACTTTCGTATACTCGCGACATAATGCTTTTTTCGCGGGTAAAACATTTTCAACCGGTGGATATTTTCTTAATGCCGGTATTTCTATAAAAATTCTGTAAGGGAATTTATTTTTATGAAAATCACTAAACTTCTTTTTATCATCATCAGTTTTATTTTTGTTTCCTGTTCTTCTCAGTTACTCGATCCCGAGGATGTGGAAATCGTTAATTTCGAAATCCATTTCTTAAATGATTTCCACGATGATGATGTCCTTCTGAAATTTGATAACAATAATATTTATGCCGGCAAACTGACTACCGATTACACAACCAGCCTGGCAAAAGCTTTTCAGTTGCAGGCTTATAAAGGTGAGCATCTTTTACGCGTCAATCTTAATAACATGGATTTTATTAACAAACAATTCAGCCTGACGGATAGTCTTTACATATTAATCCGGTATAGTCCCGACAGTTTTCCGGATAGGGGAATTACTCAGGGGTTTAATGTGGAAATGACTCATCAGCGTCCTGTTTATGATTAATGGAGGATATAAATATGAAATTAAGTACATCGAAATCATTTTTATTTGTTATCGGTTTTTGTGTTATGTTTTCCTGCAAGGATTCGGTTAATAACCCGTCTGAACTTAATAAACGGTCTGGCGAGGAAATGTTTTATCGTACAGCCGCGTATAATTCATTGAATGAGAGCCAAAAAGCTACGATTATTTCTGACTGGCAGAGTGTTCCTGTATTTAACGGAATTTATGTTCCGGGCGAATATGGCGAACCTAATATTCTCATTGAAGGGCAAAGTTCTCCCCTGCCTTATGATACGCCTCTCAGCCGGACATTTGATGAAGGAACGAAATTGAAACTGGTAACATTCCAAACGGAAAATGATGCTTTGATCGGACCGATAACCGTAATTATGCTTGAGGACGGAACCGTGATAGGCGCTTTCACAAGATTATAAAACCAGGGGCTGTCTCATAAAGTAAATTTTCAATTTTTAATCAGCGAAAATCATAAAAAATCTGTGTTTTCTGTGTTCCATTTTTCAATATTATTTACTTTTGAGATAGCCCCCGTTTTGGTAAATATTTACTCACTTCTTAAAGCTCTTGCTGGATTTGTTCTCGCCGCTTTTATGGTCTGATATAACATAGTTAAAAAAGCGATGACCAGGGCTCCGGCTCCCGATATAATGAAAGGTAAAGGCGATAGTGATACTCTGAACACAAATCCCTCAAGCCAAATTTTTGAAGCAAAGTAACCTGCCGGCCAGGCAATAAGATTTGCTACGAGAACCCATTTAAGAAAATCAAAAGCAAGCAGTTTTATAATCTTGATTTCACCCGAACCGAGTACTTTTCTCACGGCTATTTCCGACTTTTTCTGATCAACCGCGTAAGCTACTAATCCAAGTAAACCGAGGCACGCGATGAAAATCGCAAATCCTGAAAAATATGCTACGTTAGTCGCGAATTCTCTATCGGCATTAAACTGCTGATCGAACAAATTATCCAGAAATTGAAAATTGAAATTCTGCCCAGGGTAAACTTCGGAGTAAAGTTCTGTAATTCTCTCAACAGTTTCGGTTATTTTACCTGCTTCCAACCGTACGACAAAAAGAAAAGTATTCTGAGTGTTCAACTGGAAAAAGAAAGGTTCAATTGCCTGACGCGCGTTTGAAAAATGGAAGTCTTTTACAACGCCGACAACCCTTTTGGTTGTCATTGAGCCGTCCACTTCAATCATTGATAATCTTTTACCTACCGGATCGCGCCACCCGGCTTTTCTTGCGGCTGCTTCATTTATTATTATAGCTTCAGTTGTGTCGGAAATAAACTCAGGTGAAAATCCTCGTCCCTGCGCCATGTCAATTTCCAGAGTTTTGAAAAATTCATCATCAATCCAAATCTGTTGAAACATGCTGCTTTCCTCGCGGTCAACTCCTTCGGGAACAACTTCGTAACGAATGTAATCGCCTCCCAGTACTCCGCTTGATCTGCCGACTGAAACTACTCCCGGTAAATTTCTCATCCGTTCCCGTAAAAGATCATTAGCGTTATTCGGCGCGAACATGGCAATAACCTGATCACGGTTATAACCCATGTCGAGATTTTTCAGATATTGAATCTGATCCTGAACAATAAGAACCATGATTACCAGCGAAATTGTAATGGCAAACTGACAAACAACAAGTATTCTTCTGATTAATACTCCCGTTTTTCCTCTTCTGAATTCGCCTTTTAATACTGTTGCCGGACGGAAAGATGAAAGAATAAAAGCCGGATATAAACCCGCGGCGACTCCAACGAATACGGATACAAGTATCATCAACAACAATAAAGGAGGATTATCAATAAAATCTATCTCGAGTTGTTTTCCCAGAAACTCTGACATGCTCGGAACAGTAAGCTGAATAACAACAAGGGCAATTATCATAGCAATAAAGGTTATAAAAATAGATTCTCCGAGAAATTGAAAAATCAGATATGATTTGTTGGAACCCACCACCTTGCGAAGCCCCACTTCTCGTGCTCGCTGGGATGCGCGGGCGCTTGAAAGATTTATAAAATTTATGGCGGCAATCAGTATCACCATTAATCCGATGACTGCCAGCGCGTAAACCACCGTTGAATCGTTTTTCCCCTGATTCGATCCGTCATAACGATGTTCCGCAGAACCGAGATGTACTTCCAACAAAGGTTGAAGAAGAGGAATATTTATTTCAGGCATATTATTCGCTCTCGCGAGATCTAGCATTTTTTGCTCAACAATTTTTTCATCATGGGGATTTTTTAATTTCACGTAACCCTGAAGCATGAAATTCTCCCATGATTCCCACCAGAGGGGAAAGTTGTCGATTTTTAATGGAATTATAAAGTCATATTGTATGTGTGAATTAAGCGGAGGTTTTTCCACCAACCCGATTACAAAAGGATCCTGCTGACCGTTGCCGTTACCCGGTCCCATGAATTGAACGGTAACCCGTTTACCTATCGGATTTTCATTTGGAAAAAGTAATTCCGCAGCTTCTGGAGTAAGCAAAATTCCATTCGGTGTCCTGAGAGCGTTTTGCCAGTCACCCGAAAGTAACTTAAAACTGAATACATCAAAAAAATTAGGCTCTGTTATAAAAGCCTGAAGCTGAATTGAATTTGTAGCGCTCATTTCCTGAACGGGAACAATATCAGGCGACACAAAAATTCTGCCCATGGAAAAAACTCTCGTTGAAGCTTCAACCTCAGGAATATTTTCTTTTACCGCTGGAATAATCGGACCGGCTGTTATAGAATAAATCATTTCTCCGCCGCCGGATTTTTCGATCGTGAGTACCCTGAAAATTCTCTCGGCGTTTTTATGAAATGAATCGTAAGTCAAATCATCTGTCACGTAAAAGGCGATTACGAGACTTACTATTAAACCAAGCGATAACCCTACTATGTTGATCGCCGAGTAACCTTTGTGTTTGATTAAATTACGGTATGCAATTTTAAAGTAGCTTAAAAACATTTATTCCCCCCCGAATTGTTTTTTGCGTTTTAATAGACGCATTGTCCTTTGAAAAGTTTCCCTTTCTTTTTAAGTCCTGCTTTTTAATCTCAGTTTAATTTTCTCCCGTTGTTTACTTTCTCTGAATTAGTTTTCTTTTTGTTTTGTATGAGCGTTCACTTCAAGAAAATATTGTCATATCCTCCGCACTTTTTAGCGGGTGTGAATAGTCGGGTCTGCATCAAAAATTAATCAGGCGGACTATAAAATAACTTAGAGTAATTATCACTAAAAGAATGATAATATTCTGAAGTCTGCTGTTCATAATTTTTCGTATTCCATGACTGAATAATAATGATCAAGTATAAATCTGTTTTACGGAAAAGTCAGTGTCAAAACAAATCTCCACCGGGAATTGGAAAATTATCCACCGCTGGATTTTTTATGATTGATTCTTCAGGAGGTTTTGAAGTTGATACTCATGCCGGATCAGGCTGTTGCAGAACTATATAATGTCACTGAAATTCAACTCTGTGATCATTCGTTTTCTCGGTACGTCCCGCCGATTTCTAAACATTCAGAAGCGGGACACTCGAAAACCTATCAAATTCATCGGTCATTGAGTAGTCCGATGCCTCTCGGACGTATCGAAATGACCTTTTGTATAGCTTATTTCCTGTTCTGCAACAGACTCTGATGGGATGCATAACCGCGTGCTCGAGCATTGACTCTATACAGAATTCCACACCCCATTTTGTTTTGAATACCGGATGATGATACTTCTCTTCCGGAATTGTTATCAACGGAGTTTTCCATTTTTCCAAAAGATGTTCAAGATAGCTCTCAAGTTTTGTGATGACTTCGGAAGCCTCAGGCTGCTGTTCAATTCCCGGATCGGCGAGTTCGAGCTTTTCACAAATCCAGGTGATGTATCCGCGCGATGATCTTAAAAGATGCGCGAGAAGTGTTTCGAGCGATTCGTAATCGGTATCATCGGTTGCGGGTAAGACGATATTTTTTTCTTTCGCCTGTTTCCATGTTTCAACAAATGAACGCAGATGTTTATCATGCAGCTCCACAAGAACCAATCCGCCTCTGTAAGAATATTCTTTCATTAGTTTCTCTCATTACTTTCGGATAATTATTAAGGTTTATTTTTAAGACTCCATTCGGGATAGAGTTCATAAACTTCTTCGGGATTGTAAATATACCAGGCATAACCCGTCCGGCGGTCACGGTCGATTTTTTCCATGGAGTATTTTATTACTCCGTCTCTTCCGGTAAAAATAGGTCTGTGGGTTCCAAGTTCATAAAATCTCGCCCAGATTCGCGGAGCTTCCGGGTCTTTAACAACAATTCGGTCGTAATTTGTGGAATGATAAATAAAATGTTCCTCGGTTGATTTGATCCATTCCAGTTTAATGCCATGTATTTCCGATTCTCTGAACCAGGCAACGGCGCTTTCCACCGCATCGATAACCTCTGAAGAAGGCTTGTTAATCCTCATGAGTAGTTTAACTATCTCGGAACTCTCAGCGTTGCAGAGACTTGCTTTTTCGAATGTACGCGCTTCACTGGGTCTAAGTGTAATATTATCATGCTGCTGACACCAGACAAGTTTTTTACCGTTCTCAACAATCTGACATTTTAGAATACAGTCTATTCCTTTTTCATAAGCTTTGTTGATTTTCATCATCATCGATTTATTTATGAATTTATATTCCGAACCACTATGAGCAATTTTCTGAAACATATTCATTATGCCTGTCATGGCGCCGTCATTAAAGGTGATATACTTTTTATAACCGCTTGTATCGGGGTAACTCTGCGGCCATCCACCGTTCTCATATTGGGCATTAAGAACAAAATTAAGTCCGCGCATAAATGCTTCCTTATATTTGTTCTCGTTTGTTACCGTGAATACTTCCGCCAAAAAACTTAACTGTGAGTGTGTGGCGCCGTTATCAAATGTAGTGTTCTCAGACATTTTTTTCCCTGAAAGAATTTTTATCTGATCTTCGTTAAGAATAGCGCACATATCATAATTCTTAGCCCATCCGCCGTTCGATTTCTGAAACAACAGAATGTTATCGGCAATTTTTCTGTAGTCTTCTTTTGAATAACGGGGTCTGTCCGCGAGAGGTTTTATTTCCTGATCAGCATCAATAATGTCGTACCAGTGATGTGCGCTGTCGTCAAACCTGCTGAGATCAAAGTAAGAATCTGCATTTTGAGAAAATACATTTGTAGTTAATAAAAAAATGTTTACTGTAATAAAAAAACTAAGTAAGTGTTTTGGTCTCATCTTTGTCTTCATTTAGTTGCGGAAAAAGAACGAGATGACATCTTTTGAAAAGATGTCATCTCTAAAATGTTAAACCATGCTGCGTCTTGATTCAGGTTCTTTTCTGAAAGAGATTATTATCATATCCCGGAATTTTTCGTCTGACACCACCGTCCAGTTAAACCCAGTTTATATTTTCATCAACAAACCTCACCCACACAGGCAAAGAATTTTTGTGAGTAGAATTATATTGGATGTTCACCCGTTTTTCGTTTTTTCTTTGAGCCTTAGAGCCCCTGCCTTTGCCGCCAGGCAGGTTCGTGGCATTATTTTTTTGTTTGTATGCAATAACGTCGGTGTCTGAAAATATTTTTTTCACCGGACATTATAATTTCCTCATTTACTTTTCACGAATGATTTCATCAAAACTTTTCAAAGGTAATAAATCTGGAAATTCGATTCTATTCTGAGGATAAAATAAAAGGGAAAAACTTAGTTATAACTTTATAACTAAGAAAGAACGAGATAACATCTTTTGAAAAGATGTCATCTCTAAAATGTTAAACCACACCGCGTCTTGATTCAAGTTCTTTTCTGATTTCGGCGCATCTCTGTTTTGTTAAATCAACTTTCAGTATAAAATAAATTACAATTAATAAACCTACTACGGGAATGCTCGCAAGCGCTGTCCGGATTCCTAAAATTGTTTCAGGTGTTTGATTACCGCCGAGAGTAGAATCAAAACCGATCCATCCGAGAATAAGTCCTGATACAAAATACCCGCCTGAATTGCCAAGTTTGAGGATATAAGAAGAACAAGCCGTGAATGAACCTTCGCGGCGTTTTCCGGTGTCAAGTTCATCGTAATCAATAATATCAGCGCCGATCGAACTATGAAGCATCCACAATCCCGCGGCGGCAAGTCCCATTGTGCCCGATGCGATTGTTTGCAGCCAGGGAACTAGCGGCGTGTATAACCACCATGAACCGCCGTAACCAATTATTCCTATTATTGCAGCAACAACAACGGCTCTTCGTTTATCTAAAATTCGGGAAATCGCTCCCATCAGAGGAGCTCCGATAAATCCGCCAATCATAAAAGCAACTCCCATCCAGAAATTCCAATCATCGCCGACAATAGTGTTTCCGGCGCATACATAATAAACCGTAGCGTAATAACCTAACGAACCGACCATACTTGTTCCTAACGTAAACGCGCCGCCGTAACCCATCATCAAACGGAAAGGTTTACACTTGAGCGTTTCAAAAAATGATTCCTTAAGTGAGATTTTCTTTTCGATTTTTAAAACTACCTTTTCGTAATATCTTTCTTTCATCCTGAAGAAAATTATTATCGCGAATAGTGCCATAACTGCGCCGAGTATGGAAGTGTAAACCTGAATCCCTAGAAGCGTATTTTTACTTTCACCTCCGGGAAGCAGAAACCATGCTAAGTTTGTAAAACGAAGCGCGTAAAAATTTCCTACTTCAAATACTTTTTGCATGGCGCTCCGATAAGTCATTATTGATGTGCGCTCTTCATAATCAGGAGATAATTCATTACCGAGACTGTTAAACGGAACGGCAAATGCGCTCATGATCGGAATAAAAATAAGTGAAGAGACAATCATGTACCAGAACACGGCAGAGAGTCCGAGAATTTTTATGTCAACCCATTCCGGTGAAACGGCAAATAGTAAGGGTAAACCAATTCCGCTTAAAATTCCCGCGACAAGAATAAAAGGTCTTCTTCGTCCGTACTTTGATCTGAAGTTATCCGATATCCAGCCGATGATAGGATCGGCAAGCGCGTCGTAAATTCTGATTGAAGTTAATGCTAATCCTACAAGCCAGGGCTCAACCCCGAGATAAATATTGAAGACAGCGAATGCAACTCCGGGGTAGAGCCAGAAACCCCACATATCAAGCGCCGTTCCGAGTCCGTAAGATATTTTTGTTGAAACAGGAAGCCGGTCACTTGTTTTTTTACTCGCTTCCTCTTTATTCGTTTCCTGAATCATTTCTCTCTCCCAGGTTTTTCGATAAGTAAATTTATGTCGAGACAATATCCGGCGGGTCCGTAATATCCTCTCTTATTAAGCAAAGTGTTTTTAGAACTTCAGAAAACAAAACCTGTAGGTGAGCTTATACCTAAAAGTTGGTGCAATATAATAATTAGATAATAAAAAGCATAGAGACTTATGGAACGCGGATTATTATGATTTTTTATGAGGAGAATGTCGGTAAAATTTCTGCTGCTCTAAATGGCATAAATAATTTTCTCTTTCATTAGAATGAATTCCAATCATAACTAATCTTAATGATCATAAAAATCTGCGTTCCATTCTTTTCCCCCGGTCACGCTGATTCAACTTTATCCCTCACTTATCTTCTTCAATACCCAAAATTTTCCTGCACTTTTTATTGTTCAACATTTGCCAGGTGAGCTGATAACCAAGCTCGCGATAGGCTTCAAACTGTTCCTCGTTAAAAAACTGATTAGCAGTTGTCTGATTCGGGAAAGACGGATTCGCGCTTTTATAACCGTAAATATCTGCCGGTAATCCTGCTGTTAAAGTTGATTTGATATATATTAATTTCCCAAAAGTTTTTTCCTCATCATGATAATTAATGTCAGCCAGAGCGAAACCTCTTTCAGCCAATTGATATTTTATAGTGGCGATGTTATCGTTAGTTGAAGAACCGGGGAGCAGTTTACTCAGACAATATTTTTTATTGAAACGAATTGTTGCCCCGAAATCAACGCGTACTTTTTCAATAGCATTAGCGAGGTCGCTGAACTGATAACTTGCATCAGCCCCCGCGTCTGAGAGGATAATCACTTTTGCTTTACGTCGAATCAATTCATACAATCCGAGATTTTCAAAATGCCCGCCGTCGGTTAGCTGTATATTATTTTGATCTTCCGTTAACGCCCCGCCGAGAACATCTCCGCTTAATCCGGGAGAGAAAAATGTCGGACGTGAGGTGAATAAATTTTTCTTTTTCGGATTACGCGCCCAGTAACCGAGACGCAAATTCAACAAACCCATCAGTGTTGAGACAAGTTGATTACGTGTAGGACCTCGTCCGCCCGAACCGGTGTTGGGATTTACTGCCGCTCCCGAAATTGCCATCGCGGTTGAAAGAGTCATTCCACGGCTTCCTAACTTATTATTATCATTCATGAATTCTTCGGTTGAGATATATCCTGTAGCATCACTGCCGCAATACTTGGGCGAAAGTACAAAACTATCGCCGCCGCGTCCTCTGAATTTTTCATTCGGTGAATCAACCAAAACAATGTTTGTATTAATAAGATGATAAGGACGCGGGTTTTTAACACACATTTTTTTCAGTAACTCTTCATCCGCTTCCGTTGCAGCAGCCCATTTTCCGTTTCTGATAGTTTCTAAGTTTGGCATAAATGTTTCCATTAATCTGTCGCGATACATTCGGTGAAGACCGACGTAATTGAGATTAACAAAATACCCAAGAATTAATGTTAGCAGACATAAACCTGAAAACACCCAGAAATTCATAAGGTGAAAGCTGAATGAAAATGAAAGAAGAACTAATCCGTAAATCAGAACAAACGCGGCAAAGTAAATAATAAATACGGGCATACCGCCGGTGTTATTCGTTTCGCTGACACTTTTTTTGTGCTGGAAAAATCCTATGATCGTGCCGATGGATATTGAAGAAAGTGCGGCAATAATTCTATCTTCCAAAAGCGGTAAATGTTCTTTCACGTAAATAAGCGAACCCAACAGAGCTGAAAAAATAATTACTCCCCAGGCGAGACCCAGCAGTTTCTGAACAAGAATCTGATTTTTGTATCGCAGCGATTGTTTTAGATTGACGGACGTTCTCACCGAAAAAGTAAAACTCGTTATACCAAGAATTAACATTACCAAAAATGAAATAGCGAAGAGGGGATAAAACGAAGGTAATGCGATTCCCCAAATTATTCCCGGATTACACAAGTTAAAAAGTCCGCAATAATTAAGCGCTGTTAAAATAACGGTGAGCATAGCGAGATAAACGAATAAAGAAATAAAAATACTTCTGATCGCCACGCCGAAAAGAGAGAGTCCGTTCAGCCCGTAACCCGGAAGTAAATAATTTCCGTGCTGACGGATATAATTAAGAATCTGATTATTACCCGGTTCCGATCTGGTTCCCTGACCGATTTGCCCGAGAGGAAAATTTTCAGGATCAGTGCCAGCGGGTTTTCCGTCAGGTAATCCTTTTTGAAGAAACCATGTTAAAGCCGAACCGATGTAACCTCCGCCCGATACGGTTGAGAGGTAATCAATTTGACTTAGAATGCTTTTACCCGGAGCCGCGACAAGCGCCTGCATTACACCCAATCCTACCGAAGCTGAACGAATTCCTCCGCCGGAAATTCCGAGTCCCCGGATTCCTTCAGTTTTTTTTCTGACTCTTAACAGGGATATCTGTTCTGCTTCTTCCTGAATAACTTCTTTGTAAGTCTGCGCGGGTCTTGTTTTGTTCCAAAACATTTTTACACCTTTCAAGTGAGTTAAAAAATATTTGTAAACATTAGGGAATTAGGAGCTGAATCTGCCCGGCAGGATGGGCGCCTTATAATTGTTTGCAATATAACAAATTAATTTCAGACCGGATACTGATAAAATTATCAACAAACCCGCGGTAAATTCACGAGGTCTGCATGTTCTCATTTCTTTTCCTCATCAGAAATACTGAATCAAAAAAAATCACTCGAACTTCTTAGAACGATGTCATAATGACATATTTTTTTGATTTCACTTCTCATATTTTTTAACAAGTCTCTGAGTAGTCTCTAAGTAGTCTCTGGGTAGTATATGAGTAGTCTCCGCTCGTCAGAAAATTTTATTCGATTTTGCACAAAAAACGAAACCTCAAAAATTCCCCAAAATTTTAACCCCCTGCCATTCTGTCACACACAAATCCAACAATATTACAAAATCCTCATGGACACTGAGTAACCCCGCCACAAGCGTGCGAAGCGAATCGAAGCGCAAGTCTCTTTTCTTCAAATCCCTGAGGACGCTGAGTAGCCCCGCC
>CAZEXO010000085.1:244-14628 GCA_964516545.1 uncultured Melioribacteraceae bacterium | reverse complement strand
TCCGAACAGGCTTGATTATTATTCATTCCGTGTTTACAAAAAAGATATTCATGAAATCAACGGAAGAAAAGGAATGAGATTAATCCTGGAACCGGCAAGTTTCATTCTTCGCCAATTTGTCGATCCTATTCTTATAACTTATGAATTAGAGAGCAAAGAGATATTACTCTATGAAGGAATATCAAATGTTTATGACGAAAACGGCAATATATACAACGTAAAGATCGACTATACAATGGAGGATCATAAATGAAAAAGTTAGCCATAATCGGAACAGGAATAGCCGGGATGGGCGCTGCTTATCATCTCAAAGACCATTTCGATCTTACAGTTTACGAAAAGAACAATTACATCGGCGGACACACAAATACTGTGAATGTGGATGAAAACGGAACAAACATTCCTATCGACACCGGTTTTATGGTTTTTAACAAAGTAACTTATCCTAACCTTCTGCGACTCTTTGAGGAATTAGATGTGCCGATCAAACCAACAAGTATGTCCTTCAGCGTCATGCATGAACCAAGCGGTCTTGAGTATAATGGTTCGGGAATTAATGGATTATTCAGTCAGCGCAGGAATATTTTCAACCCGACTTTCATAAAAATGCTTTCACAGATAAATCGCTTTAATAAAAAAAGTATAGAAGTTTTGGGTGATAATCAGTATGACCATTATACACTTTACGACTATGTTAAAGAAAATAATTACAGCGAAGATTTTCTTAATAAATATCTCATACCCATGAGTTCGGCTGTTTGGTCAACACCTCCTGATCTGATGTTGAAGTTCCCGGCAAAAACATTAATACAATTTTTTTACAATCATGGATTTCTCGGGCTTAACACTCAGCATCAATGGTACACTGTTGTTGGCGGCAGTCAGACTTATCGTGAAAAAATCATAGAGGGGTATGCGGATAAAATTACAACTTCGAATCCGGCTGTCTCCGTTAAAAGAAGTCCGGATAAAGTTTTTGTTACATCATCAGAAGGTCTCACGAAAGAATTCGATAAAGTTATCTTTGCTTCGCATGCTGATGAAACATTGTCAATTATTTCCGACCCGACCGACATTGAGAATAAATTGCTGAGTCCGTTCAGGTATCAACCGAATAAAGCGACTCTGCACACTGATAAATCGGTTATGCCGAAATTAAGAAGAGTGTGGTCTTCCTGGAATTATCGTATCGCGAATAATAATGGGGAATTAAAAACTTCCATAAATTATTACATGAACAGCCTCCAGCAGGTTTCCAAGAATATTGATTATTTCGTTTCGATAGATGATCCCGGAACAATTGATGAAAAGAAAATCATTAAAGAGATAGATTACACTCATCCCCTTTTCTCTGTTGAAGCCTTAACGGCTCAAAAGGAATTACATAATCTTAATAGTCAAAATAATAATACCTATTTCTGCGGAAGTTATTTTAAGTACGGTTTTCACGAAGATGCCTACACAAGCTCACTGAATCTTAGCAGACAATTATTAACGGAAAAGAAAAATGAACTCATGTCTATATGAATGCACGATAATGCATAATCGCAGAGAAAAGACAGAACGAAAATTCTATTACAAATATTTCATGTTCTATCTGGACCTGGATGAAATTGATGAGATTGCCAGTAAATTCTTCTTATTCAGCAGAAACAGATTCAACGTGTTCTCATTCAGAGACAGAGATCATATTGCTATTTCAAAACCGGGCGTTAAAGAAAATATTTTGAAATATCTTGATGAACAACATTACAAAGATCGTGTAAAAAAAATAATGCTTTTGACAAACGTTGCAACAATGGGTTATAATTTTAACCCCGTTTCTTTTTACTATTGTTTTGATGAGGAAAATAATCCTGTTTGTGTTGTTCCCGAAGTCGGCAACACTTTTGGAGAATTGAAACCTTTTTTTATCGGTCAGGAAAAGTTATCAGAGAATACTTTCGAGGATATGAAACAGAAAAATTTTTATGTATCCCCCTTCATTGAGCATGATGTTTTTTTCAAATTTATTCTCGGCGTACCGGACGAAAATCTTAAGATCAAAATAGACGATTACAAAGAAGGCAACAGAATTTTCATAACATCGTTAAATGGTAAAAAGAAAAAACTTAGCAACAGCAGTTTACTTTTTTATTTCCTTAAATATCCTTTTGTCACCTTAAAGGTAATTAGCGCGATTCATCTTCAGGCTTTGATACTGGTGATTAAGAAAATAAGTTATTTCAGGAAAAACGAATTTTTAGAATTACAAAAAGGAACAATAGTAAAATGGAAAAAATAAATTACGTTAACATTCTGAGCCGCGAAAATTCATCCGCGAAATCAGATTTGGTTTATAGACAAATCATTCTGCGTCTTCTTTCACGAATGAATAAGGGCTTTCTAACATTAACTCTTCCGGAAGGTGAAATCATTCAGGTCGGAGATAATATCAGCGAAATCAGAGCTACAATACAGATTAAAAATAATGCTTTCTTCAGGAAATGTTTTTTATATGCTGACATAGGTTTTGGAGAATCGTATGTTGACGGCGATTGGGAAACCGACAGTATAAAAAACGTTATCTCATGGATGATTCTTAATATTGAAAACAACCCGGCTATTTCCGGCGGCAACAGTAAATTTGCCCCGATAAACCTTTTGAAATCGCTTAACAAATTGTTCCATAAAATTAACGCGAACACGAAATCTGGCAGCAAAAAAAATATATCAGCACATTATGACTTGAGCAATGATTTTTACAAACTCTGGCTCGATGAAACCATGACATATTCATCAGCTGTATTTGAAGATAAAGATATTTCACTTAAGGAAGCTCAGATTGAAAAGTACGACAGAATCTGTCGTGAACTTAAAATAAAACCAACCGATCATATTCTTGAAATCGGCACCGGCTGGGGCGGGTTCTCGATATATGCCGCTGAAAATTATGGCTGTAAAATCACTACAACAACTATTTCGAAAAACCAATTCGATTTGGCGAATAAACGTATAACTGAAAAAGGACTGAATAATAAAATCGAAACATTACTTCTAGACTACCGTGAATTAATGGGACAATATGATAAAATTATATCTATCGAAATGCTCGAAGCAGTGGGGCATGAATATCTTGAAACATTTTTCGCGAAAATAAATTCTCTTCTAAAAAAAGACGGAGCTGCTGCCCTGCAGGTTATTACCTCGCATGATTCAAATTATGATAGTCTCCGTAAGGGTGTTGACTGGATACAGAAACATATTTTTCCCGGCTCGCTTCTGCCTTCAATTGCAGCTCTGAACAAAGCCGTGAACAAGACAAGTAATTTATATCTGCATAATCTCAAAAATTTCGGATTGGATTACGCGAAGACCTTAAAATTGTGGCGCGAAAAATTCAATGGAAAACATACAGAAACAATAAATATGGGATTCGATGAGTATTTTATAAGAAAATGGAATTATTATTTAAGCTATTGTGAAGCTGCTTTTGAAATGAGAAATATCAGTGTTGTGCAAATGATTTATACACGTCCTAACAACAGAAATTTATAATATGAAAAGAAAATTTGAAAAGATAAAAATATTTTTCAACAATAAATATTTATCACCGATTATCAAGCTGCTGAAACAGGGAACGACGCCAAGAGAAATCGCGCTTGGAATAGCAATTGCCAGTGTGTTGGGCGTGTTTCCTGTACTTGGTTCAACAACTATCCTGATTACAATTTTTGCCATAGTACTGAGACTCAATCTCCCTCTTGTACAATTAATAAATGTATCAGTCTACCCGCTTCAATTAATTTTACTCGTACCATTTATGAAGTTAGGAGAAATTTTATTCGGATTTGAAAAATTAAACTATAGTATCGGTGAAATAACCGAAATGATTGCTGAAAGTATTCCGGAAGCTATTTCAACTTTATGGAACGTAACAATGCAGGGAATAGCAGCGTGGGCTGTTATTGCGCCCTTTATCAGCCTTATTATATTTTATGCTCTGTTTCCACTGATTCATAAATTGAGAAATAATCATAATCATCAGGAATAATTTTGAATTTATTTTAGAAAGAATACGTTTCAAAAAATAGAGAGGAGTTCTAATCAAAAATATAATTAACACGGCGGGATTTTTTTTAATAATACCGGAGTAATAAATGGTAGGAATTGTCTGGCGGGATTCATACAAAATTGGTGTAGATCAAATCGACGCACAACATAAAAAATTACTACTTATAATTAATGATCTTTACGAAGCTCACAAAAGAGGAACGAGTCAGACGATGATTATAAAAATTCTGAATGAGCTTGTTGAGTACACAAATTATCATTTCACCATAGAAGAGGATTTATTCAAACAGTATGATTATCCTCAGAAAGACATTCATCTTGACGAACATCGTTATTTTGTAGGGAGGATTGCAGAACTTCAGCAGGAAAGTAAAAAGGGCAATCTCTTGTTAAGTCTGAAAACAATAGATTTTTTAAAGGATTGGACGATCAATCATATTTTGGGAACTGATAAAGAATTCGGCAATTATATTAATGAAAACGAGATAGGATAATTAATCACGCGCAGCCAAATTTATCAAATGATAATTTCCATTTTATCACGGGCGAATGTAACATCCCCGAACTCATCTTTACTTTCTAGTTCCAGTTTCCTTAAAAATTCATCATCATGATCAGGATCGTGATGAGTGATTACTAATTTTTTCACATCCGCTTTTTTTGCAACTTCAACAGCCTGCTGCCAGCTGCTATGTCCCCAGCCTTTCCGATAACTTAGTTGCTCATTTGTATACATCCCTTCATGAATAAGTAAATCACATCCGTCAGCCAGTTTGATCACTCTATCATCAAGTGATTTTCCGTGTTCAACATCAGTGCAAAATACTACTGACTTGCCCTCATTCTCAATTCTATAACTCAGCGCACCCCCCGGATGATTATGTTCGGCGGTTACGATTTTAATATCATCAAGAATAAACTTATCACTGTCTTCATGTTGAAAATGAAGTTTGGCGCCCATACTTTCCAAAGGAATCGGAAAATACTCTTTACGCATTTGAGTTTTGAAAATTGTTTTCAGGTTTTTAAATTTCTTCTCTTTACTGATCGTTGTGATTATCAGTTCCCTTCTGTGATCGTACGCCGGCAGAAAAAAAGGAAAACCCTGTATGTGATCCCAGTGAAAATGAGAGAACCCGATAAAAATACTATTGAAACTATCGCCGTCATATTCGTGCAACTCTTTACCAAGAGCTCTGATGCCTGTGCCCGCATCAAGGATTATGTTGTAATTATTAATCTGAATAAGGATACAGGTTGTGTTTCCTCCAAATTCCTGATACTGTGGTTCACAAACAGGTATTGAACCCCTGGTTCCGTAAAGTTTAATTTTCATTTGAACTCCATCATAAATTTGGGTTTCTCAAATGATTTCGGAGAGTGTTACCAAATTAAGCGGTTATTATAACAACTTTTTATTCAAATTACCATTGTTCCGGGAAACAATTATATCAAGTTATGGCAGATCATAATTTTTCAAAAAGAGGTTGACAAACATTTTTTTTTTAAGGATTTTTCCGCCAGATGTGGAACCTAGATATGCACGTCTTAGGGTTTTGAAAACCGAAAAAAAAATAAGCGGGCAGGTGAAACATCCGGGAGTAATGATGTTATACTCTCTTATATAAAAGATCCCATTGTAAAATGGGAGAAGGAGCTTAACCCCTCATCTTAATTTTGTTGAGACGAGGGGTTTTTTAATTGTTTTTTTCTTAATCGAATGTGTGATCTCTATGAATGTGCTTGTTGTCGATGATAATCCTCCTTTCAGAATTTTTCTGCGGAAGATAATCTTAAATGCCGGTTACAACGTAATCGTTGCAGAGGATGGAATAAAAGCCTGGGAGATTATTCAGGAGGAAAAAATTGACGCGGTAATAACCGATTGGATGATGCCTAAAATGGACGGAATCGAACTGGTTAATAAAATCCGGAAAAAATTCCCCCTCCCTCCTGTAATTATTATCGTTACAGCTCTTGTGCTAAAAGAAGCATTTGATAAAGCGATGGCTGTTGGCGCTGATGATTACTTACCAAAACCTGTTACGAAAGAAACTCTTTTATCCAGCCTTGAAAAATGTCTGGCAAGACGAGGACAAAGCCCAAACATTATTGAGCCGGAAATATTAACTGAAAAAATATCACCTAATTTATTTGGAGTTGGAATTGCCGCCAGCACCGGTGGACCGATGACGGTAATGAAACTACTTCAGTCCCTCAAACCAACAAATGATGCGGTTTATTTTATAGTACTCCACGGACCTGCCTGGATGCTAAGATCTTTTGTAGATCGTAGTAATCAGGAATGTAAACTACAGGTGCGGCTGGGTGAAAACAATTTACCTATCGAAGCTGGTAATGTTTACATCGCGCCTGGTGATTTTCATATGGTGCTTGATAGTTCGGAAATGAAAATATTGCTTGATGATTCACCTCCCGAAAATTTTGTGAAGCCGGCTGCTGATCCTCTCTTCAGAAGTATCGCGGCAAAATTTGGAAAAAAAAGCATCGCGATTGTATTAACCGGAATGGGACGCGATGGAACGATTGGCGCAGGTTACATAAAAACTGCCGGCGGATTAGTAATTTCTCAAAGTCCTGAAACTGCAATTATTCCCTCTATGCCCAAATCAGTTATTGATTTACGACTCGCGAAAAAGGTTCTGGAAGTTGAAAATATATCTTCTGAATTGGAGAATTATTTCGAGTTTTATTAGAATTATTTTACTGTTGCGACATATTCCTCACGGTTATAAATAAAATACTTAACGACTATCTTTTTATCTGCCGACCTTCTAAACTTTAAGAGACTTTTTCCGATTATCTATCAGTATATTTCTGATTAAATAGTATTAGTAAAAATTTTCACGAGGACGTCGATGAAAGCTAATTTGTCAAAAAGTATCGGATTGAATGTAGTTCTTGCTTTAACAATAATTTTGGGAGTTTTTGGAAGTATCTTACTTTACGCAGTTGAGTCGTTCATTGTTGATGATACACATTCAACTCTTGAAGAATTGAGTAAAATAGTAAAGTCCAATGTTTCATATACAATGTCAGAAGGAGTTACTGATATTCAACCCCTGGTTGATCAAAGTCGCTCTGAACACCTTGTTGATTTAAGAATTACTCCAACCAATCTTATTGAAGAAGGGAGCGAAGAAAAACTCGACGAAAACGAAAAAGAAACACTGCGGAATGTAAAAGACCAATATTATGAAGAGACATTTAACAATATTTCCGTTTTCAGGGCAATTACCACTATTAATCAAACAGAAGCTTGTTCAGATTGTCATGACGGAAAAGAAGGTGAACCTCTTGCAGTGTTAAGCATGAGATATTCAACCGAAGATTCTTATGCAAATATATCTGTTGTAAGATGGATTGGCGCTGGAATTTTTTTAATTGCTATTGTTGTTACATTCGGGTTCATCATGCACCTCATAAAAAAGAAAATCATCACAAGAATAAATAACATAAACAAGGTAGCTCAGACAATTACTGCCGGAAATTATAATGTATCAATTGAGGATGACAGCCATGATGAACTTGGTCAGTTTTCAAAATCCATGAATTTTATGATTGAAACTCTGTCAACGCAATTGAGTTACCTGGATAAAATCCCCTCCCCTGTTATGATTATTAATAAAGATTTCGAAGTAGTTTATATTAATGAAGCCGGTGCAAATTCCGTAGGTCTGCCGAAAGATCAATGCGCTTCAAAAAAATGTTATGATATCTGCTCGAATGAACATTGTAATTCAAAAGAGTGTCGGATTTCGCAAGCCATGAAATTAGGTGAGATAAAAAGCGGAGAAACTCTATGTAAAATCAACGGTGTAAAAACACCGATAATTTATACCGGAGCTCCGATAAAGAACAAAAACGGGGAGATTATCGGCGCCCTTGAATTTATCACCGACATCAAAAACGTAAAAGAAATTCAGGATTATTTGGCAAGATCAACCGGAAAACTTCTGACTGAGATGGAAAAATTTGCCGATGGTAATTTAACAGTGCAATTAACGCCTGAAAGAGAAGGTGATGATATAGCAAAACTTTATTTCGGATTTAATGAAGCCGTCAGGAAAATGCATGAACTGATTGAACTAACCGTTAATGCGGTTCAGGACACAGTTAAAGAAAGTTCTGAAATTGCTTCAAGCACTGAAGAAATGGCTGCCGGAGCAAATGAACAAAGCAGTCAAACAAATGAAATGGCTTCGGCAATTGAAGAAATGACAAGCACTATTTTGGAAACAACAAGAAACGCGAATGAGGCAAAACAGACTTCGGATAAAACTTCTGTCATTGCTCATGAAGGAGGTGAAGTTGTTAAGCAAACTTTGAAAGGTATGGAAGACGTATTAAAAGTTATTGTTGAAGCAAAAAATATGATCAATGGTCTGGGTGAAAGCAGTCAGAAAATAGGTGAGATAATTAATGTTATAAATGATATTGCAGATCAGACAAATCTGCTTGCACTAAATGCTGCAATTGAAGCAGCGCGAGCCGGAGAACAAGGCAGAGGATTCGCGGTGGTTGCCGATGAAGTTCGCAAACTTGCCGAACGCACCTCAAGAGCGACGGATGAAATAAAAACAATGATCAGTGAAATTCAGAAGGATACCAGTTCGGCTGTTTCAGTTATTCAGCAAGGACATTTTGCTGCTGAGGAAGGAATGAGTTTAGCTCAATCCGCCGGAAAGTCCTTGAAAAACATCATCGATGAAATTAACAAAGTTGTTTTCGCCGTTCAAAACGTAGCCGCGGCAAGTGAAGAACAGTCTTCAGCCGCTGAAGAAATAAGCAGAAGCGTTTCCGGCGTAAGCAGTGTGACCTCGCAGTATGCGGAAAAAATCGGGCAAGTAGCGCGGGCAACCGAAAAGTTAAATACTCAGGCGAATAATATTTTGGATATTTGCGGTAACTTTATATTGAATCAAGGAAATAAATTTCTGAAGAGATAACGTTCCTGAGTAAAATATTGTGCAAGAATAAGAACAATAATAAGGCTATTTAAAACTGTGTAAAGCTGATTCAGCGTCTTCAAACACCATAAATACTTTGTCCATTCTAGTTGAGTGAAACATTGTCCAGACAACTGATTCGCGACAGTCACAGCTAATAAGTCGTAAATCACCTCCGATTGCAGCAGTCCGTTTAAGGCAAAGTACGATTGCACCAAGGAAGGTTGAATCCATGAAAGATACGCCGGAGAGATCAAGAATCAATTTTTTCTTACCTTCGGAAATCAATCCCAGCAAAATTTTCTTGAATTCATTAGTTATTTCAATACCCGCCCGTTCAATATTAATTTTCACAAGAGTACAATATCCATGATCAATTTCAGTAAATTTTTCCATAGTTCCCTTATTTCAGTTTATAATAAAACAGTTTCTTTTTCGGAGAAATTCAACTTCTCATTACCGGGAACTGTAACCAGAATAAAAGAAGATTTTTTGTGTGCAACAACAACGTATTCTTCAATGATTGAGGGAATTAGAAAAGATTCGCCGGTTAAGAAATTATACTTTTCTTCTGTTGATTTCACCATGACAATTATTTCACCTTCAAGAACTAAAACTATCTGAACTTTAGCACCAGTCTTAATTCCAATCTGTTCATTACCGTCAATCGTTAATTTCGAGAGAATAAATTCTTCAGCATAAGAAGGATATTCTTTTATCTTTCCCGTCGGATTTAAGATAACCGGTTTTGTTTTTTTATGATCAATCATTGACAACAGATTGTCAACATCCTTAAACTTGGGAGTTAACCCCCCGCGAATCACATTATCAGAATTAGCCATACACTCAACGATATTCCCCCTGAGATAAGCATGTGGAATTCCGGCATCAATAAAAATTCCATCATCTTTTTCGAGAGATATATGATTATAAAAAAAGAAAGATAACAACCCGATATCATCCCCAAAGATTTTTCTATTCTCGAGAAAGTAGCGTTCACAAGTAACAGGATCAGATTTAATTAAAATTTGCATCTCAATTTCATCAAGAAGCGAGACCAGTTTATTTTTATCTTCACCTGTCTTCATGAGTGAATAATAAAATTTTGTTTTCGCTATCGATTCATCACCTGAACTTTCCTTTGTGAATTCGTTAAACATTTCTTTCCCGAAATATTTATCAAATCCTCTGTATGAAGTAAGCGCTGAAATAATTTCCGACAGCGGTTTTAGTCCAACCAGGGCGTCAAGAGAATCAATAGCTATCGCGATTTCCGGTTTATGATTTTCATCAGGATAATTTTTCGGGTCGGTTCTGTGAAGTTTCTCCGCCTGCGATTTATTAGGATGCATCTGAATGGAAAGCGCCTGACGCGCAGAAAGTATTTTTAACAGAAAAGGCAATTGCCCGTTGAACTTTTCGGCAACAATTTTTCCAAGTATTTCATGAGAAAATTTTTTCATAACATCTGTCAAAGCGAGAAGCTGACCGTTATCCATAATTTGTGAAGGAGCTTTTTGATGACCGCCAATCCATAATTCTGCATACGGAAGATTATCTTCTGCTTTGATTCCTAACAAACGCGGGATGATAGCCTCATCATTCACCGTTCCCCAATCATAATTCTGAATTAGATTGTAAAGTTTATAAGGTTTGCTAAGAATTTTTTCCATTCTTTTCCTTTCATTCTCGGAATCGTTGCTTCAAAAATATGTATTATTGGTCAGCTTTTTTGAAAAAAGATGGAAGAATACTAAAAATGCCGAAATATTTTACTGCAAAAGTCATAATTACAGCTTTTTTTTTGGAAATTTCTCCTTAATTTGGGACGTAAATTTTTTGACCCACAGTAATTCGAACAACCTCATATAAAATGATAAATTGTTAAGAAACACTATGGAGTAAGTATGGCAAACATCAAATCAACAAAAGGTATAATCGGTATATTAACCGGCGGCGGAGATGTACCGGGTCTAAACCCTGCAATTCGTGCAGTTACTATCCGTGCAAGAAGAGAAGGATACAAAGTGATTGGTATTCGTCGCGGTTGGGGCGGAATGATTGATATCAAACGGGATCCAAAAGAAGACAATAGCCGGAATTATTTTGAATTAACTGAAGAAATTGTAAATAAAACCGGTCGTACCGGCGGAACATTTCTTCATACTTCGCGTACACGCCCAAGTCACGTACCAAAAGACGCGGTGCCTGAACATTTAAGAAGCAGTTATCAGGATGATATCAATGATCTCACTCCTGAAGTTATCAAGAATCTTGAATTCCTGGGAATAGATTATTTAATTCCCATCGGTGGCGATGATACTTTGAGTTACGGTGTACGTCTTCACAAAGAAGGAGTTAAATGCATAGCTATTCCCAAAACCATGGATAATGATGTTCCGGGCACTGATTATTGCATCGGTTTTAGTACATGCGTAACCCGAACCATTGAACTCGCGCATAGCCTTAGAACTTCAGCAGGATCACATGAGCGTTTTCTTGTTATTGAAGTATTCGGCAGATACGCAGGTTATACAGCTTTAATTCCAACCATGGCAGGCGCGGCTCATAGATGTGTTATTCCTGAACATAATTTTGATATTGAACATCTTACAGAACTTCTTGTTCAGGATCGTAATTCTAATCCGAGCAGATATTCTGTCGTTGCCGTTTCAGAAGGAGCTATGTTCGGCAGTCAGGAAGAAATGGTTTTCTCTAACCAGGAAACCGACATGTTCGGACACAAAAAACTTGGCGGAATCGGCGATCTTGTTTCAGCTGAATTAAAAGAACATTCCGCTAAATTCAATAACGGTAAAAAGATTGATGTTATCAATCAGCGGCTTGGTTATCTGGTGAGATGCGGTGACCCCGATGCTATTGATTCTATTGTTCCAATGGCATATGGTAATCTTGCTCTTGATTTAATTATGGATGGAATAAGCGGTAGGCTGGTTGTATTGAAAAATGGTCGTTACAGTAATGAGCCTTTGGATATAATCACCAGTTTCAAAAAAATTGTTGATGTTGACAAATACTACAGCAAAGACAGATTAAGACCATATTACAAGAGCTTCGAAAACAAACCATTGTTCATCATGGCAAGTGAATAAATATCAAATTCTCATAGAAAGGAATCTCATCATGCGATTCCTTTCTCTTTTTCACATCTATTATAATCATTATACTTCATTCATATCTTTGTGTTGAAGCATAGACAAAATCTTCAAAAAAATTTCTTCAGGAAATTATTTTCCCTATTTTTGATCATCAATTGTAATTATGTGATCTCATGGAAAATACAGCAATTATCGAATTAAGCGAAAGTCACGCGGAATGTATTTATTCACAAGTACGATTTCTCATAGAATCAAACTACAAAATACATCTGATTTTGAACGAGAAATTGTCTGACCAGACCGAATATGCTTTACCCGATATAAATCGTTTTTTTATAAAAAATAATTTTTCACTAAAAGAGCGCTTTAAGTCATACCTGTATATCAGGGATTATGTAAGAAAAAACAAAATCACTTTGATAATATTCAATACAACAACCGGAAGGTTTGTAAGAGAATTGCTTTATTTCCTCCCCGCAAATATTAACTATGCCGGAACAATACACGACGGGCGTAAATTAACCGGTAGCAGCACCCAAAAAGCAATCTCGAAAAAAGTAAAAAAATATTTTACGCTGAATGATTACGTAACAAAATATCTAAGAGAAAAGAAAGTAAGGGATTTATCCATCGACACCTTTTATCCCATATTTTTTCCCCATCTGAAATTGCGCGAAATTACAAAGAGTGAGTCAGAATTCTGGATTGTAATTCCGGGCAAAGTGGAACAGAAACGCAGGAATTATTTTTCACTCATTCAGCAGCTCGAAAAAAATAACATCCCGAAATCGGTTAAATTTATTCTTCTCGGACCATCGAAACATTTTAACGGTGACGGAAAAATTATCGAGAGTAAAATAATATCTGCCGGAATAAGAGAAAATTTTGTACTCTTTGATGATTTTGTCTCGGACGAAACATATTACTCATACCTTATAAAGTCCGATCTGATTATGCCGCTTGTTGAGCCCGGTAATGAATTTTACGAAACATATAAAAACTCACAAATCACAGGCGCTTATAACATCGCTTTCGGATTCGGCATTCCTATTCTCTTCCACAAAGACTTAAGCCATATTGATGATTTGAGAAATTTCGGGATACCTTACAACACGGAATCATTTTGTTCTGTCATTAAAATGCTTTTTTCAGATAAAACAATTCTGAGCGAACTGAGAGATAAAATATTAACCTGCCAAAAATTCCAATTCGACTATCAGCAAAATAATTATACCCGCTTCCTGAACAATAAATAAACCGGACTAACAAATACTGTTTCTTTTTTTATTCACTTATGTTGTGAATATAATACTTTCAGAAACCGCACAGGCATTAGTTGCGTCATTATATCGTTTTCATCGGGCATACTTATTGGTGGTAAGTAAGAAATTTTTCATGATCTTTCTTAATAAATAGTAAGTTGAGTGTCACCCAAAATATTTCCTTCTTTGTCTATGGATTATAAAATTCAAACTGCTGAGAATATTACTGACAAATTACAATTATGGAACAAATACTTAAAAATAACGAAGAGATAAAAATGAAAAAGTTAGCGTCAAAAGCATTATTCGTCATTAAGGCTGTTTTATTAGTTTTTATATTTCTTGTTGTGCAGGCATTTTTAACTGGCTGTGATGATTTTTCGGTTTTTTCAGATAAGAAAAAAATACACGGATCAGGAAATTATGTTACCCGAACTATGCAAATAGATGGGTTCCATTCCATCATTGTTGAAACATTTGGAAATGTTGAATTACGACAGTCTGAAAATTTTGAAGTTAGTTATACCATCGATGATAACATAACCAAATATGTTGATATTTATAAATCCGGGGATAATTTGATAATTGACCTTGACCATGATTATGATTTTCAGGATTACAGATACAAAATATTAATTTCTATGCCGGATGTAAGAAGACTTACAACAAACAGTGCGGGTTCTATAAACTCTGAGGACAAAATCGTGTCTGATGAATTATATCTGACAGCAAACAGCGCTGGTAATCTCACTTTGGAAATTGATGTTGATAAATTAGCTAATACGGATAAACAAAAAATGATTGTTGATATATTACGTAGTAATGATCAAATGTTAAAAAAAGATATCGAAGAAATATCTAGTTCATCCGTCAGAACCCTTATTAATAGAGGTGTATTAATAGAATTTAAAGAAGAGATATATCGTAAAAACAATGAATATCAAAAGAAAAAGAATAATATTCAATTAAATAATGAACAA
>CAZEXO010000085.1:0-234 GCA_964516545.1 uncultured Melioribacteraceae bacterium | reverse complement strand
ATCTCACTTTGGAAATTGATGTTGATAAATTACACACAAATATTAACAGCGCCGGGAATATACATTTAGCAGGTTTTGCCGATGAACATCGATCAACTCTTCAGTCGGCTGGTAATCTTTCCGCTTTCGGATTAGAAACAAATAAAACTTATATAACTGTTTCAAGCGCCGGGAATGCAAGAGTGCTTGTAAACGATTATCTTGATGTTAATCTTTCAAGCGTTGGTTCGCTGT
>CAZEXO010000084.1:0-14844 GCA_964516545.1 uncultured Melioribacteraceae bacterium | reverse complement strand
CCATTACAAAGAAAAGACACATCACATTCACGGCAATAATCGGGAAGCTGATCTTTCTTGTCAATTCCAAACTTAATTTGTTTTTCAGAGTTGACAATTTTCAAAAGAGGTTCTTTTATAATATTTTGAATCAGGTTTTCAGGATAAACAAAATGATCGCATGAATATACATCACCATTATGTTCCAGAACCAACGTCCTGCCGCATGTCTCGCCGAATATACAAAGACCCGGTTCATAGCCGCAAAAAATTCCCAAACACACATCGAACAACTGTACAAAATAATTACCAACATCATTTTTTACCCAGGTGTCAAAAATCGATTTCATGAATTTTCCATACTGTAATGATTCAACAGACCAATTCGTTACGAAGACAACTTCATGAGAGGAAATATCGGCAGGCTTCTGCTCATTATTTTTAAGGTATGATACTTTTCTTTCAACTATTGGAATAAACTGCATGAAACGGCTTCCGATTTCTTTAAGAAAATTGTAAACCTCAAGCGGTTTATAGGAATTATCTTTTTGCACGCAGGTGAGTGTGTTAAATTCAACCTGATGTTTCTTCAGGCATTTCAGTGATTTCATCACGTCATCAAAAGTGGATTTCCCGTTTTTATAAACACGATATTTATCTTGAATCTCCCGAGGTCCGTCTATCGATAACCCAATTAAAAAATTATTCTCCGAGAAAAAATCACACCACCGGTCATCCAACAGAATCCCATTGGTTTGAAAAGAGTTTTCAATTTTTTTCCCCGCGGAATATTTTTTTTGAAGATTTACCACGTTTTTATAAAAATCAAGTCCCGCTAACGACGGTTCACCCCCCTGCCATGAAAAGGTTATAACAGGAACGTCCTGAGAGCCGATATATTGCCTGATAAATTCCTCGAGTATATTTTTAGGCATTATACTGTTTTTGTCTTCAGGAAAATACTTTGTTTTCTCAAGGTAATAACAATATTCACAATTAAGATTACATCGCGGACCGACTGGTTTAACCACGATATGAAAAGATTTTGGGCAAAGCATAGTTTTTCTTAAATCTGTGTCATTCAACTTTTCCACAAGGTCTCATGTTCTTTCGTAATTCCTCATCAAAAGCTTTTGCCATTGCCGACATCTTTTCAACTATGTGCGGATATTTTTCCGCGAGATTATTTTTTTCACCCGGATCTTTTGAAAGGTCAAATAAAGAAAGTTCGACAGTAACATTTTTCCCGGTCCCCTGTTTCCCGTCGTGACCGGGTGTTTCAATTGTCGTGTATCCGTGGGGGAAATGGAGTTTCCAGTTTTCCCATCTGACCGCCTGCATATCCGATTCGGTATAAAAGAATAATGCTTCATGAGGACTTGCCGCGTTTGGTTTGTTCTCCCAAAGAGGAAGCGCATTTTTTCCGTCGATTTGATTTTGAGACAGATTACTTTTAGTAACCGCTGCTAATGTGGGAAGAATGTCAATCGATGAAAAGACTTTATCGGAAACCACACCACGCGGGATTTTTTTCGGCCACGAGATAATACAGGGTTCTCTGTGTCCTCCTTCAAATGTTGTGAATTTCCCTTCGCGCAGATTTCCCGCCGAGCCTGAATGATTTCCATAAATTAACCACGGACCATTATCCGAAGTGAAAATTATTATGGTGTTTTCATAAAGATTTTGTTCTTTCAAATTTCTTACCACTTCGCCCACAGACCAGTCGATTTCTTCAATTACATCTCCATACAAACCACCTCTGGATTTACCGAGAAAATCTTCTGAAGCATAAAGAGGAATATGAGGCATGTTGTGAGCAAGGTAAATAAAAAACTTCTCTGATTTATTTTGCTCAATAAAAGATAAAGTTTTTTGAGTGTATCGTTTTGTCAACTGACTTTGATCGGGATTAAGTTCAATAATTTTTTCGTTTTCAATAAGCGGTAAATCAGGATAACGGGGATCGGTGGGTTTGTGCATATCGTTGCTGTAAGGCAGTCCGAAGTAATAATCAAAGCCGTGTTTTGTCGGGAGGAATTTTTTTTTATCACCAAGATGCCATTTGCCTATGCAGCATGTTTTATAATTCTTTTGTTTAAGTAATTTTGCGATAGTCATTTCATCAGGATTAAGCCCGATGTTTTCTCTTCCTTTAGTCCAGTCGGGACCTTTGGGACCGATAACAAAAGGAAGTCCGACGCGCATCGGATAACAGCCGGTTAACAGGGCGGCGCGTGAAGGCGTGCAAATTGGAGCGGCGCTGTAATAATCCGTAAACTGAATTCCATTATTAGCTAATTCATCAAGATTAGGCGTATCGAAATTTTTCGCCCCGTAAACGCCAACATCGGCATAACCCTGATCGTCGGTGTAAATCAAAATTATACTCGGTAATTCATCATCTGTCAGAAACATTTGATTACCAAGAAGATTCATTAATGGTAACGCGCCAAGAACCATAGAGCTTCTGAAAATAAATTCTCTTCTGGAAATTTCGTAACTCATAATCTTCCTCGCAAGATTCATAATGAAATGATTTACCGTAAAACCAAGAGTACATTAATAATACTCTTGGTTTAATATAATTGTAATCTTCTTTATTGAGGAGTAATAATCGTATAATTTCCACTTAAGTGCATCAGACTGAATAAATAAAGCAGACCGTCATAATAGGGATCGAAATAACCGTCGGAGTAAGGTTCAAGTTTCGAGTTCCAGAGTTCATCAATAAATTTCCAGCTTTTTGCCTGAGTTCCCATAATTGAAGCAGCTGCTGAGGTTGCGACCAAACCGATTGAATGACGTAGTGTTTGGTATCCTTCTTTTCCGGCAGGAAGTATCCAATCAGGTTTTGAACCATCTATATTAAACTGATCGTTGAACGTGTTTATTCCTTCACAGAAAAGGAAATCCTGAAATCTTTTGCAATAATCTTTCTGCCATTCTTTATCTTTTGCATACCATGAATAATCCATTGCAATATTCATCGGCACTCTCCAGGAATCGTAACGGAAAGCAGCAATAAAACGCCTTCCGAAACTCCTTGGAGCTCCGCTGAATTCGGTAACGTCGCCGTTTAAACCAGTTTCAGCAGAACAAGCTCTGTGTAGAAAAACGCGGGCTGTGTCTGCACACTCTCTATAAAATTGTTCATGACCGTCTTTGGCATATTCAGCCCACACTTCATAAAATGCCGGAAGAAAGTATGATGGATCAGTCCAATAATATCCCGATGTGTCGGGTACGAAAGTAATCTTTTTTTCTTCGACATTAATAACGTTTGTCATTCCGTCAGTTCCGTCTTTACTCCACATAGCGTCAAGAATTCGGCGGGCTTCAGCGTAATAATTTATTCCGGTTTCATTTCCCCAACGGTTTGACGCGAATAATAATGCCGTAATAAAATATAACTCTCCGTCAGAAGCGGAACCTTCAGCAAAATGTTCGCCGGTTTTAGGATTAACACTCCAGGCAAAATAAGCGTCGCGCGGTCCGCCCTGGTGCTGCATATATTTTTTTGTCCATCGCCACAGACGGTCAAACACATCTTTTTTATTGAGTTGAACAGCGACCATCAATCCGTATGAAAGTCCTTCCGTGCGAGCGTCATGGTTTTTCAGATCAGAGACATAACCCATCGAATCACCAACTTCAAAATAAACTCTGTTTGGTCCCTCAAATACATCATAATAAGCTTTGGATAATTTTGCATCAATGTCATCCTGTTTATAACCGGCGTCAAGAAACACATTGCGGTACTTTCCGGTTTCCCGGGCGCCATGTTCCCAGGGAATCATTTTTCCGCGGGAATCCTCAACGTCTTTTTTACAATCATCATTTTGAACTCCATATGAAATGAAGCAGAAATTGAACAGAGCGATCAGACAAATAATTTTTTTCATTTGTAATACCTTCTAATGTTGTTCTAAAAAAAGTGAGATGAACTTAGATTCCAGCTGCGGCAAAACTGATTTTTTATAAACCACCGGGATCGGACAAAAATGTTGTTCTTCATTTGTAAATATCATAACGAGAACGTCTGCCAAAATTGTTTTCGATTCAATTTACAAATAAATCTGTTTGAAAAACAAAGTTGCTTTGTGATTTTAATATTTTCTACAATTTTTTACATTCAGGCAGAATTACTGTCAGAGAATAATAAACTGGTTACTTTTGACTTCCATTTGTTCTCTCAGACTTTTCCCACGCAACTATTCGATTGAGTTAAAATGTAGTTTTGGCGAATATTCATCGCCACTTTCCGAAGAATAAAATGACGGAACAATAGCGCCAAGCGGACGAATAAGTAATCCTTTTGTTCTCCTGTCAATTAAACGTTGCATTACAGGTTTAGAGATAGTAATAAAATTTTTGTCTTTTTGTTTCCCGGATAATCCCGCATCAAAAATCATTTGTGTGTTGAAAACTTCAGAGTAATTTTTGCCCTGCATAAAGCTGTTATATGTAATCGCTTCCTGAGTCCAATCAATATTTTCCCCAATGATCTCAATAATTCTCACTTTACCAAACTCAATTCCTAAATCTTCGCCGAAAGTTTTTACATAGTCGCCTCCGTTTTGTACTGAGTGAGTTGTTAGTTCCAACAGTCCGGCATTTTCAACTTTCATATTTTTGAATTTTTCAAAATCCCATTTAAGAATAATCCATTGATTGTTGTTAACAGTAAGCGTTGGAATCCGTTTTTCATCTTCATTTATTCCCCAGTCATTAAAAACCACATTCGGGAAATCGGAATTAATCATGCAATCGTTAGAAACACTCAGGTGATGAGAAAAGATGTTAACATCAGGAACCGGCGGGTGATAAGGTACAAGAATACCTTTATCGGGTTCGGCAGTATTAACGTCAATTATATCAGCGCGATAATAATCAATATCAACAGTATATTTGTCCAGTCCGAAATCGGTTGCGCATAGCTGAACATAAAGAGTATCGCCTGGAATAACGTCAAGATTTTTTGTTGTGTAACTGACGACATGCCAGTCGGATGTATCAGGAATATCAAACTCCATTAAATGTTCATGAAAATCAGTTGTTCTTTGTGTGTTGATCATAAAATTAATCCGACGCGGCGCAACACTTAAACGCACCTTAGCTTCAACCCGCAGCTCAAACGAAGGATTAGCAAATTTGCTTAAATCAAGGAAGGATGATATATCACGTTTAATTAATGTCCAGTATACATTGTGTTTATCTTTTGTTGCGTCAACGATCATCCTTGAATAGCCATTCATCTGAATAAAATCCATGGTTGCATCACCATCGCCGGTAAAGAAAAACCAGCCTTCAATTTTGTCCTTATCAAAATCATCAAGAAATTGGGCATTAATTATTGTTGAAAATACGAGCAATAAAGCCGTTAATATTTTATTGAAAAAAAACATATAAACCTCCGTGGAATAATATTGCAGCCAACCTTATAAGTTGGATGAGAATCACATAAAAAATTTTTAACGATGTTACTTATATTCAGTGAAAAATTATCATAAACCGCTCAATAATACCAATTAATTATCGAAAGGACATCTGTGGAAATTTGCATGTCGATTCCCGCATTTTTTATGAATCATTTCTTTAGTGTCGCAATAATCAGTGGTTTGTTGATTTTTGAAACGAAGGAAATAAAAAGCGGAATTTGAATTCCGCCTTTTAATATTTATAAGTGTGTGATTCTGAAAGGTCTACAAAATATACTTACTCAGATCGCGATTCTTAACAATCTTGTCCAACCTGTCGTTAACAAGTTTTCCGGTAATCTCAATTTCCTTTGCAGGAATTTTATCAGGTATTTCAAAAAGAATATCTTCAAGCAATGTTGTTAAAATCGTGTGAAGTCTACGTGCGCCGATATTTTCAACTTGTTCGTTAACAAGCGCGGCGGTTTTAGCTATTTCATTAATAGCGTCGGACTTAAAAGTAATTTCAACACCTTCGGTACGAAGCAACGCGGCATATTGTTTAATGAGCGCATTCTGAGGAATTGTAAGTATTTTAATAAAGTCTTCTTCTGTCAGCGATTTTAATTCCACGCGGATGGGGAAACGTCCCTGAAGTTCGGGAATAAGATCAGAGGGTTTGGCAACATGAAACGCACCCGAGGCAATAAATAAAACGTGATCAGTTTTTACGGCACCATATTTCGTGTTAACCGTTGAGCCTTCAACAATAGGCAAAAGATCACGCTGAACACCTTCGCGGGATACATCAGGTCCGTGTCCGCCTTTATTACTTCCGGCAATTTTATCTATCTCATCAATAAACACAATTCCCGATTCCTGAACACGTTTAATAGCTTCACGCTGAACAGCATCCATATCAATAAGTTTTTGTGCTTCTTCCTGCGCCATTACTTTACGTGCTTCGCGAATTGTTGATTTTTTCTTTTTGCGTTTCTTGGGAACCATGCTGCTCATCAGCTCCTGAATGTTCATTCCCATGTCATCAAAACCTACCGGACCAAGAACCTGCATTCCGATACTGGGAGTAGTTATGTCATACTCAATCATGCGCTCATCCATTTCGCCTTTGCGTAATTTTTCATGCATCCACTCGCGGGTTTTTTCATTTTGCAGAGCGTCGTCTTTCGTGTTGTTTGCATCCATAGTGGTTGATGTGTTTGAACTGCTCGGGCGTTTGATGGGGGGAATAAGTAAATCAAGAATTTTTTCCTCTGCGAGTTGATCGGCTTTCTCCTGAACTTCCTCAGTTTTTTCTGCACGCACCATATTAACGGCAAGATCGGTAAGGTCACGTATCATCGATTCAACATCGCGTCCCACATAACCGACTTCAGTAAATTTTGAGGCTTCAACTTTTACGAATGGAGCGCCTGATAATTTTGCGAGACGGCGGGCTATTTCCGTTTTGCCCACACCTGTCGGTCCTATTAGAATAATATTGTTAGGAACAATTTCATCCTTAATGCTTTCATCAACCTGTTGACGGCGCCATCTGTTACGAAGAGCAATGGCAACAGCGCGTTTCGCATCATCCTGACCAATGATAAATTCATCAAGCTCCGTAACAATTTGAGTGGGGGTAAGATTTTTTTTTAAGTATTCTTTCATGATAAAACCAAAATTTATTTTTCAATTAATTCGACATTGATCTTGTCGTTGGTGTAAATGCAAATTTCCGAGGCAATTTTGAGCGCTTCGGTAACAATTTCTTTCGCGGAAAGGTTACTGTATTTAACAAGCATTTTCGCGGCGGCCAGGGCATACATTCCGCCGGAACCGATAGCAATTATGTTATCATCAGGTTCAATAACGTCGCCTGTTCCGGAAATAACAAAAGTTTTATCTTCCGAAACAACCGCAAGCATTGCTTCTAGCCGGCGAAGGTATTTATCTGTGCGCCAATCTTTTGCAAGTTCGACGGCAGACCGACTGACATTTCCTCTATATTCTTCAAGCTTCTCTTCGAAACGACTGAGCAACGCAAAAGCATCAGCCGCTGAACCGGCAAAGCCGCATAACACTTTCCCGTTGTACAGTTTTCTTATTTTCATGGAATTGTGTTTCATCACAGCGTTTCCGAGCGTTACTTGTCCGTCTCCACCGATTGCCGATTCACCTTTGTGAATAATGCCAAGTATTGTTGTTGATCTGATTTTTCCTGACAATTTAAACTCCTCTTCTATTTCAAATAAAGTTATCGGTTAGATGTTTCAATCGCCGATAAGTTTTTCTAAATCTTTATTAAATAATTTGCACGGAATAATTCGGGGCACAATTTTCTGATATTGCCTGTAATCTTCACCGAATTCTTCCAAGAGCTTTTTTTCCTCATAAAAAGAACCTAAGTAAAAATAAACAACAATACACACAAATGCCGTCGCGTAGAACAAGTCCATAGTCGGACGTAATCCTAAAAAGAGAATAACAAAAAAATAAATTGGATGACGGCTGAATTTATAAGCGCCGATAATTCTGAATTCCTGTTTTTCGTCAAGTTCGTTTTCGTTATAGGTTCCGGCAAAATATCTTTTAATCTGAGAATAGCCAATGAGTTCGGAAATGTTTATAAAAGACCCGGCCCACAGTATTCCGGCTAAAGATAAAATCTGAAGAAACACAATTATCAGATCGTATGGAGCCGGCAAGTCATAAAGAAAAATGTCAGGTGAAGGTGAATATTCCCATATCAACATAAAGCCTGTCAGCGCGAGAACATTGTATGTAATTCTGTAGAAAGCCATCCTGTTGTGCAGCTTCGATCTGAAATATAATTTTACTTTTTTCGAAGCAAGCAGAGTGTGAGTGAAAAAATAAATTGCAAATAGAAAAACGATAATAATAACTTCTAAAGAAATATTCATAATCCTTTTCTTAACCTTGCCACAGGAATCAGCATCTGTTCCCTGTATTTGGCAACGGTGCGTCGCGCAATATGAATACCGCGATCGATTAATATTTGAGCAATCTTATCATCGCTATAAGGAGATTTTTTGGGCTCGCTGTCAATGATTTCTTTAATCAATTCTTTAATGTGTTTGTTGGATATTTCCGATCCTGAATCAGTTGACAAACCTTCGCTGAAAAAATACTTCAGTTCGTGGATACCAACGGGACTTTGAACATATTTTCCATTTACAACTCGGCTGATGGTTGAAATATCCATGCTTACTTCATCGGCGATGTCCTTGTAAATCATGGGCTTTAGAGCTCGCGGACCTATTTCGAAAAATTCATATTGTTTTTCCAGAATTGTCTGCATGATGTTCATGAGTGTGTTTCTGCGCTGCTGAATTGAAGCAATGAACCATTTTGCCGATTCGAATTTTTCACGTAAAAATTTATGTGTTTCTTTTTCTCGTTCTGAAATTTTTCTTTTGCGTTTTTTGGAATCTATCATCTCAAGGTAATGCCTGCTCACGGTAACCGAAGGTAATGATCTGTCGTTAAGCGTAACAATGTAATTGTCGTCTATTTTTTCAATCAGGAAATCGGGAGTGATCTGATTTTGTTCCATGGAATCGATATTTCCCTCGCCGGGCTTTGGATTCAGGCGTTGAATCAGATCCATTGCTGACTTAAAAGTATCTCTCGTAAGTTCCAGGTTTTTCTGAATGACATCAAAACGTTTATTTGCGAAATCTTTATAGTGTTCCGAGAGAATTTTTTCCGCAATGTAGGAATAGTATGGATCATAAGAACTGTTCCTGATCTGAATTAATAAACATTCCTGAAGATCGCGGGCTGCAATTCCGACCGGTTCAAGTATTTGAATTTTCGCGAGCACTTTTTCAGCCGTTGGTATATCCATTTCAAGATGTTCGAAAAGCACAAGATCATTCACAAGTTTTTCGAGGTCCTGTTTGAAATATCCATCTTCATCAAGGCAACCGATTATGTTTTCCCCAAGAATAGTTTCATCTTCACTTAAATAAAGCATGTGGAGCTGATCGATAAGTTGTTCGCGCAAAGTTCTTCTCGCCGGAGTGACGGGATGAGTCATATCATCATCATCTCCGCTGCGGTTGATGTTCGCGTTATCATATTCCTCGTCGCTCATAAAATCTTCCTGATCGAACTCATCAATACTGTTATCGTAATCTTCTTCGGCTGATTCAGTTTCCGATGAGGAATCTTCCGCGGGCGAATCATCAAGCTGATCGAGAGATGTTTCAGCATCTTCCAGCAATTGCTCTTCAAGAATAGGATTTAATTCAAGTTCCGTTTTAATCCTTTGTTCAAGCGCTAATGTATTCAATTGCAGCAGTTTCTGATACTGAATCTGCTGCGGTGATAATTTTTGTTGTAAAGATAATTTTTGATGAAGCGAGAGCATCAACTTTCCTTAATATTATTTTCAAATTTTTCGTACCAGACTTTTCCGAATGCTCTTTCAAGAGCATCGCGGCAAAATTCAGCAACGGTTGAACCAACCTTCTTACCTTTTTCAACAGCCGGCTGACATTCGGGATATTTTTCGTATCTCAGCACAATTCCCCCGAATTCATCTACACGAATGGGAAACAGATGACAGGAAATCGGTTTTCGGAAATCAACCTTTCCCTCGAAATATGCTTTTTCAATCGCGCATTTGGCAATGTCATTTTCATAATAAACAAAAACGCATTCTCTGTTATTCACACTTTTCAGCAATTCCTGATCGTGTTTTATTTCCCAGAAAACGGATTTTTCGATAACTGCCCTATGCTCAACCGGAAGATAATCAAGTATAATTGGCAGAATTTCCTCAATTTTTTTGATTTCCTCACTGTTAACCGGCGCGCCAAACTGGCTTTCCATCGTGCAGCAAGCGCCCTTACATTTCGAAAGATCACAATTAAATTTGCTGTATGCGATCTCTCCGTTAATGAGAATATTATCTATTTCAAAGAATTTTTTTAACATAATAGTTGGAATAATTTTTGCTAAAGATAATGAATTTGTATTCTTTAGCAAAGAAAAGATATTCGAAAAAGAGCATTTCTTAACTTTTTATTCCGTGAATAAGAAAAAATTGGAGTATATCCTTATCTTTATTCATCAAAAATCTGAGTGAAAATGTTACTGGAAAACAAAACTATTCTGATCACGGGCGCTTCAACCGGAATCGGTAAAGCTCTTGCCTGTGAATTATCAAAAATTAACTGCCGGCTGATTTTAACCGCCCGCCGCGAAAACCTGATTAAGGAATATCGCAATGAACTTTTCCTGAAAGATGATGATTTACTGATTCTCAAAAATGATGTTTGCGATAAATCAAGCTGCGCTGAAGCCTATCAACAAATTATAAAAAAGTTCGGCGGAGTTGATCTTGCAATTCTGAATGCCGGGTTTGGTCAGAATGTTAAAGTGGAAAATTTTGATTCAGCCTGGGCTGAAAAAATTTACGGGACGAATGTTATGGGACTTGTCTACTGGGTTGAGCAACTTATCCCGGATTTTATTAAAAACAAATCCGGTGTTATCGCAGGCGTGTCAAGTCTCGCCGATAACAGAGGATTTTCCGGCAGCGGATTTTATTCTTCGAGCAAAGCCGCTGCAACATTTTTTCTTGAAGGACTAAGAGTAGAATTATATCCCTATAATGTAAAGGTTATCACCATAAAGCCCGGTTTTGTAAAAACGCCCATGACGGATAAAAATAATTTTGAGATGCCCTTTTTAATGCCGGTTGAAAAAGCCGCGAAAATTATTATCAAAAAAATCGAAAGAGAAAAAAGAATAATTCAATTCCCCTGGCAAACGTTTTTTTTAACAAGACTGATTGGTTTACTTCCATCCGGTGTATATGAATATTTCGCCAGGAAAATTAAAGTTCAGTAACAACTACAGAATACATTGTTTTCCTGAATCGATACCAGATAATTCTCTTATCATTTTTTCAGTTACATTGCTATAGAAAAAGGATAGACCTATCTTTGCATTGTAAAAAAATCCAGGTTTAATAATTGCCAGACTTTTCGATGAAGAAAAATTTTCCGCGTCTTTCGGAATTATCCACAAAGATACTTAACCGCGCTCATCTCTCAGAACATACATTTATGATTTTTTTAGCATTAATTGTGGGAGGTTTCTCAGGGCTAGCTGCAATAGGAATTAGATTCCTGATAAATGAATTTTCCGCTTTATCATTTCCCGGCAATAAAAGTCTTTTGCAAAACATCATTGACTCACCCTGGTATCTGAAATTATTAATCCCGGCGCTGGGCGGACTAATTGTCGGACCTTTAATTCATTTTTTTGCACCTGAGGCAAAAGGTCATGGCGTTTCAGAGGTAATGGAATCAATACTTCTAAAAGGCGCAAAAATTCGTCCGCGCGTTGCTGTTATTAAAGCGTTTGCCTCGGCAGTTTCCATAGGTACGGGCGGCTCGGTTGGTCGCGAAGGTCCCATAATTCAAATCGGTTCGAGCATTGGATCTACTGTGGGACAATTTTTCAAAGTTCACACGAGTCGTTTAAAAACACTTGTCGGCTGTGGTGCCGCTGCCGGAATTGCCGCCGCTTTCAACGCGCCGATTGCAGGAGCTCTTTTTGCCGTTGAAATTATTCTTATGGATTTTGCCGTCACACAATTTTCGCCGATAGTGATTTCTTCAGTAATGGCTACAATAATTTCACAAAGTTATGAAGGAAAATTTGTCGAATTTAGCGTGCCAACTTATCACTATGTTTCACCCAATGAATTTTTCTTTTACGTAATTCTTGGAATATTATGTGGTTTCGTTTCATATCTTTTTATAAAAATATTGTACTCATCAGAGGAATTTTTTGATAAAAAAATAAACTTTCCCGTCTATCTCAAACCGGCTTTAGGCGGTCTTTGTGTTGGTTTGATTGCTCTGACCTTTCCTGAAATTATGGGAATGGGAGACGATACAATCAATTCAGCCTTACATGGAAACATGTTTTGGTCTCTTGCCTTGGCTCTGATTTTCCTTAAAATACTTGCCACATCGTTATCTCTTGGTTCGGGTGGTTCGGGAGGGGTTTTTGCGCCGTCATTATTTATCGGCGCTGTTACGGGAGCTTTTTTTGGTTATTTTGTTCATCAATATTTTCCGGATATAACACCTTCGCCGGCAGCTTACGCTCTGGTTGCTATGGGAGGTCTGGTTGCTGGAACAACCCGCGCGCCTATTACGGCTATAATTATCGTTTTTGAACTGACGAATGATTACAACATTATTCTTCCTTTGATAATCACCTGTATTATCAGCATGATACTTTCAACCAAATTATCTCGCGAATCTATTTATACTCTTAAACTTCTTCTGAAAAATATAAAAATCAGAGAAGGCGCTGACATTAATGTGATGAGTTCTATTTTTGTAAAAGATATTTACAGAAATCAGTACGATTTTATAAATCATGACGATAACTTCGGGAAAGTTGCCAACATCACAATTACAAAACAAGGGACTATATTTCCTGTACTTAATAAAGAACAGGAATTAACGGGAGTGGTGATGCTTGGAACAATCACCAATTATTTATTCGAAAAAGATTCTCTCGCGAAAGTATTAATTGCAAGCGATGTTTTGACACACGACTTTGAAATTGTTACTCCCGACGACAACTGTCAGACAGCTCTTGATAAACTGAGAAGAAACGATGTTGAAAGTTTACCGGTAGTCGATTCAGCTAATGCCCGGAAAATTCTGGGAATGGTCTGGATGAAAGATATTCAGGAGGCTTATCAAAAAGAAATTGAAAGACGCGAAATTGCCTCAACACTGGCGAGCAGTATCAGCATGAAAGATGAAGAAACTCATATTCATTTCATGGAAGGATATTCAATAACAGAACTCACACCGCCCAAATCATTTATCGGTAAATCAATCAAAGAACTTAATATACGGGCAAAATACGGCGTTGATGTACTCTCCATAAAAACAAAAACGAAAGGCTCGGAAAAAGTAAGAGCTATTCCTAATCCCGATTACATAATCACGGAAAACGATATTCTTGTTACTGCGGGTGAAATAAAAAACATTAATCTTCTGAAAACGCTTCAGTGATCTTATGAAATTCAAATTCATGGAAAAGTTGGGTTTTAATCGGTGAAAATAAAAACAAGTTTCAATTGGATTCGTTACTACCTTAACCGGCACTATCCCTCCGAATTTCATTTCGGAAATAAGTTTAAGGAGGCTCTTTTCATCGGCATTTTTGTCGCTCTTTTCCTCATTATTTTTCAGCCCTTCGAGTCAACCGATGAAGAAATGACATTTAAGATATTTCTGAATTATTCCGGCTACGGCGCAGTTACTTTTTTTGTACAATTACTTTTCAGCTATCTCGTCGAAAAAATTTTTGAAAATAGAATAAGCGAAGAAAACTGGAAAGTTAAGCACTCGTTTTTCTTTGTTGTTACATTATTGTTTTTTATCGGAATGGGAAATGCTCTGTACGAATCAGCGCTTAACGAAGATAGAATCCGGCTAATGACCATAATTTATTTTCAGCTTTACACTTTTGCGGTAGGTCTATTTCCTGTTCTTTTTTCCATTCCATTGGGATCATATTATCAACTCAAAAAAAATTACAAAATTTCCGAAGAGATGAACAAAAAACTTCGCAACATTCTTCAAACAAAAGAAAACCGCCGTGACCTTGTGATAATCACCGATGAAAAGAATAATGAGTTTATTGAAACGGAAAGTGATAATTTATTTTTCCTCAAAGCCGCCTCAAATTATGTTGAAGTGTTTTTAAAGGATAACGGACAGATAAAAGCCAGGCTTTTAAGAACCAGTCTGAAACTTGTTGAAGAAAAATTATCGGAAAAGGATTATTTGAAAAGGTGTCATCGGGCTTATCTGGTAAATCTGGATAAGATTGCAAAAGTTACAACGAATTCACAAGGTTATTCAATAATTCTTAATGAAGGCGATTTCACTTTGCCTTTATCCCGGAAATTTGTTGGGGAAATAAAAAATCGTCTTTAATTCATATCTTTTTATGTCTGTACATTTGCTCTTTATCCCAAATTATTTGTTTTTCGTCCCATATTTAACATAAAGCTTTTTTACCGTAATATATTTCACGCCGCGTTTTTATTTTTTAACAAATGTAAGGAAATAAAATGAAACACATTTTTCTAATAATGATGTCGATCTCTTTTCTTGCGGCGGAAATTTTTGCACAGAGCGGAATTATGAGAGGTAAAGTAGTAAACAGTTCTGATAAACAAGCTTTGCCGGGTGTAAATATTATTGTGATGGGAACAGATTTTGGAGCGGCTTCTGACGAAAACGGTGAATATTTTTTATCCGGAATTCCGGCGGGTTATTATGCCGTTCGTTTTTCATTTATCGGATTCGAACCAAAAGTTGTAACGGATATTTTTATCAGAGGAAATAAAGCGGTTTATGTTAATATA
>CAZEXO010000083.1:0-15082 GCA_964516545.1 uncultured Melioribacteraceae bacterium | reverse complement strand
CTGTTATTAATTGATGTTCTGTAACTGTTTCCAACAAGTTGAATTTTACTAACTCGGTAATCATTTTTGCCTCCGTAATTAATTGAAATATTTACGGAGATAAAAATAAATAGCGCTTAGTTGTGGAGATAGTATAAATCCGACAACCTGGGATGAATTCAGAATTTATTTTTTATCCGCGAAAACAATATAAGATTCTGCGGCATCTGTCTGCTATTTTTTTAGTCGGATCTATTTAAACTTCCCGATATGCAGCATTGAATTGTTTTGATTAACAAATTCTTTCGGCGTATTTCCAGCGTAACGTTTGAACTCCTTTATAAAATGCATCTGGTCGAAATAACCATTATCGTAGGCTACTTCAGATAATTTTGAGTATTTGTTATAAAGAACCTGGTTCATACTGTTCTGAAATCTGTTAAGCGTGCTGTAGGTTTTGGCGGAGAGACCCACATATTTATTAAACAAACGTTCCAGGGTTCGCGGACTAATATTGTTACGTTTGCAGAATTCTGATAGCTGAAAAGAATTATTGTTTTGTTTAAGTTCGGTAAAGATTTTTCTGAAGTTTTCGGGGATGAAGTATTTGTTATTGAGTAATGCAACGAGCTCTTCTTCAAGAATAAGTAATCTTGCGGCTGTATTATTGGCGCTTTTTAATCTTTCACAGATTCTGTCTGCCGGCTTAAAGCTGATTTCTCCGGCTCCCAGCCATTTATTCCTGAATTCGGAAATTGGAATGCCTAAAAAAGGATATAAACCTTCCGGCAAAAAACATATTCCCAGCATATTTACATTTCCGGTTAATTTTATACGTGCGTTTTTAAATTGATCATGCAAACCGGAAAAGTATACATCCTCAAGCAAATGCTGCTTCTTGTTCATGCATAAATACTGAGGAGTTTCACTCAGGTTGAATTTCAGGTCAATGTTGCGCACAGGAATTATTTTATGGTTAAGCTGAATTTGTTCAGCTCTAATTGTCCAGAAGAATTTTATGTGTTTCTTTAGGATCGGATGTTGAACGGGGTACTTTATAATATGCGGTATCATAAATCAATCACACTAAATTCCTAATCACTCTTGTTAATATTCTTTCCGTTCATCCTAAAAGATTAACCTGCGTGGAATCATAATTCCGCTCAGATAACTAACGCCAAAATTATAGATAAAAGAAAAAACTTTCAATCTGCAGTTAATTAAACAATGTCACTTGTTTATTACTGTTAAAGAAATATGGAACTGATTAAACTTCTGAAAATATTTTTTATACAGACATCAAGGAGTGAGCCGCAATTAGGACATGAAAAAAAATCGGAAGCTAAAAAGGAATTTCTCCAACTTAACTTCCGACTTAATATTTTTTATAAACAAAAATTACTTTCGGGTTTATCTCTCTATATAATCGAAATAATCAAAATCGGCATTCTTTCTTGTGCCTGATAAATCCTGGCAGCATAATCCTACAAATGCGCCTGTAAAATGTGCGTCTCCGCCCCCTTCTTCAAATTCATCCGAAAGCGTACTGGCATCAAAAATAGGTCCTATTTGTTTCCATTCTTTCGCGTCTGTTGAATAATAAAATCTCAGTTTATCGTAATCAATAGTTACCCGCAGATAACATTTATCTGTCTTTTTCAGACTGACTTTTTTCCGAAGCGGGAAATCAAAACCGCCGTTTATTCCCGTCATAATATCAATGCATTTTCCGGCTTCCTCATTCCAGGTAACATTTAGGTAGTAGAAATTCCTGTTATCATACATACAGATTAAACCTGCTAACTGCTGGAAATTTTCAGGTTCAAATTCCACGCGTGTCTCTGCTGTGTAAAAGAATGATTGTTGTCTTCTTACAACCAAAGACTGTGTATGATGCGAACTTAAGGATTCCCGTCCTTTCAAACGTAAAAATCCCGGACGCTCGGTTAATGAAAGTGAGTCTTCATTTAGCGGCACGCGCAGGAACTGAAAGTTTATATTCAGTTTCGGAGAATCAAAGTCATCTCTCGTGTTTTCTTTTTCCCACTTATGTTCGGGGAGTTTCGGAGCTTCAACCATAACCTCGGGTTCATTGCCTCCTTTTGCCAGACGTATCCATCCGTCAGCCGTCCATTCCATTTTTTGGATAGAGGTTTCTCTGCCCATTATGCATCTTCCGCGGGCGGGAATATGTCTTCCGCATAAATGCGCCATGTACCACTCGCCGTTCTGTGTTTCTACTATTGAGGCGTGACCGGCTCTTTGTAATTCCAAAGTAGGATTGAAGTATGAGGTTAATATCGGGTTCGTTGGGTCTACTTCATACGGTCCGTCAATATTTTTTGAACGAGCCATTGTTACGGAGTGTCTTAAAACGGTTCCTCCCTCTGCTGTGAGTAGATAATAATATCCGTTACGTTTATATATGTGAGGACCTTCAACTTTTTCAATGTCGGTTCCATGAAAAATATTCTTAACCGGTCCGACAAGTTTTTTCTCTTTAGGCGAATATTCCTGAAGTAAAATTCCGCCGAAAGGATGTTTGTCAAGCCTATGATCCCATATCATGTTCACGAGCCATTTTTTACCATTGTCATCATGGAAAAGGGAAGCGTCGAATCCCGAACTATTCAGATAAATCGGTTCCGACCATTCGCCGCAGATATCATTCGTAGTAACTAAATAATTATGAGCATCCTTAAAAATACCTCTGAAAGTTTTTACGTCGGTATAAATCAAATAAAAGGTGCCGTTATCATAAGAAAGACAAGGCGCCCATATTCCGCATGAATTCGGATTGCCCGCCATGTTTAATTGTGAAACACGATTCAGGGGACGGGTTATGAGTTTCCAGTTTACTAAATCTTTGGAATGATGAATTTGCACGCCCGGGAACCATTCAAATGTTGAAGTGGCTAAATAATAATCATCGCCCACTCTAATTATTGAGGGATCGGGATTAAATCCCGGTAAAATCGGATTCTTAATTTTCATACTGCTCCTTGTATGTTTAGTTGTAATTACCTCTCATTGATTTTCATAAATATCGATATGAATGTTTTTACTGAAAGTCACAAACCATTAATAACTTGCTTTTCAGCCGAATTCATAAAAAAATATTTCCCTGTATTAAAGATAACGCCGTTTGACTCTTTTATGCAATTAAAGAATAGAACGAATGCCATGCATTTATTGCTGTAATCAATAACTCTTCATCCTCGTTGAGATATGGGATTACTGATGAACTATTGTGTTTTAAGAAATCTAAATCATTCGGCGGGTGTCTTTTTGTTGCGGGTTCAGGCAGGCTAGAAAAGTTATCCTATTCATCGGTCAATGAGCTGTTAGGCTGAGTCCACCGAAGCCTTGCCCGATCTCTGTCGGGTAGTCCGGCGTTTTTCCGATCGTACTTGTGCTGAGCTCGGTTTACCTGCCTCTGGTATGGACGAAGCCTCATGTTGGGCAGAAAACCTTTCTGCCCTGGTACTAGAAAAATACGTTCAACTCTGCCAAATTTACGAATCAACATGAATGACAAAAATCCTAACGCTTGCTGAATACACCCGTCACGAGTTCAAGCAAATCTACACCCCAGTTTTCTCAAAGTCCTCTCGTATTTCGGTGGCTGAGTGTCCGATGCTTTCCGGACGTACCGAAGCCACATGTTTCAAAATCCTCTCACATCTCGGTTGGTTGAGTTTACCTGCCGTCTTTTGGGTAGGTTTACCTACCTCTGGTATGGTTTACCTGCCGCAGGCATGGCTTGTCTGCCGTTCAGAGGCAGATGTTCCGCTAATATTTATCACTAAATTTAAGAACAACACAAATGCCGCTTACATTACGGTTTCCGTGTTTATTTGCCCGTTAACTGTAACTTTTATTTTATTATCTTGCAACCGTGTGATACGTCTTTAATTTGATTTTCTATTGTTTGTCCGTCAATTAATGCCCAATGTTCAAATATCTTTCCATTTATAATTTTAAATAATCTAAAACCGGTCGTTTTAATTTCAATCCCCGTAGGTTCAATGTCACGCCAAAGCCCGATGTGTTTCAATTCCATTTTTATTTTAATTATGCTTTTATCGCCTTCTGATACCTGTTCTTCAATTGTTGTTTTATGTTGAAATGAAATCCCTGTTCCTATAATCCATTTCTTCATTCCTTCTTTGTCTTTACTAAATGTTGGAGGAAGTGAATTATCCACGAACTCATCATGTAAAAATTCAGATAATCTTTCAAAGTTTCTATTATTCCAGATTTGCTCGATGAACTCTACTACTATATTTGAATTTCCCATTTATTTTCTCCTTAATTTATGGTAGAGAAAAATAAATGAATTTTTAAAAACTCTATTGCGTCAAAAGTCACAAAATGTTTTACTTACCACGAATTCTACTCAATGTTTCTCTGCTGATTCCTAAATATGAAGATATTTGTGTCAATGAAACTCTTTGTAGAATATTGGGTTGTAATGAAATTAAATTCTGATATCGTTGTGTTGGCGTTAATAATTTAAAAGTATCTATCTGTTCTTCTTGTTTCTTAACAATGAGTTCCAATATTTTCCGTCCAAAAGATTCTATTTCTTGGGATTTTTGGTAAGCATCAAGCAATATAAGTTTATCTAATTTTATTAGTTTCGAATCCTCACACGCTTTTAAAGCATATTTTGATTTTTCTCCATTCTTTAGACTTGTGATGTTTGTAAAAAAGTCATTTTCAAAATAGAATGCTGTATTTATCTCTTTGCCGTCCTTGTTATAAAATGATTTACAAAATCCCAAACTAAGAAAGAAAATAGACTTGCAAACTTCACCCTCTTTTAATAAATAAGTCCCTTTTTTTACATTTAATTCTGTTAAACAGTCATGGAGAATTAACCAACTCCCTTCTGAAAGAGCAGTAGAATCTTGGATATATTTTTTTAGATTTTCCATAGATTTAATATCTCAAATAGATTACAGCTAACAGCGTGGCTTTTCACCCAGTCTGCCCCGATGTTTTCTATCGAGGTCCGCCCAGAATTTATGCTGAGCTTGTTTACCTGCCTCTGGCAGAATGTTACAAGCAATGCTAACCTTTTTCCTTTTCCCCCTTAACCCGAAAACCTCAACACCACCGCATTGAATTTACCTGCCTCCGGTAGGAACGCGGGCGGGTGGAAGAGCGGGTTAGACAGTTTCTCCCACTATCGCAAAATATGTAATTGATGAAAAAAAATATCCATGGGCTGCGAGTTCTTCCAATGTTCGCAACCATTTATCACATTGTTCAAGAGTTATGTATTCGCTTTCTGCAGCGGCATTCGCAAGTCTAACGCACGAACCAAAGAGATATGATGATCTTTCTGTGTCTATATGGTTCCACGCTTCGATCGTCAAATTTTTGAGTCCGCATTCTCCAAAAAGTCTGCGTAACCTACGCCCAGTCCAACCGTCGGCAAATCTTTGATCTGAGTTAAACTGAACTATTTTACGTGTTATTTCGCGATCTGGGTGATCTATTACCCATGTATCACCATCTTGATCAACGCTTACAACATGTCCACCACTCTTAGTAATACGAACCATTTCACGAATTGCAGCATGAAGAGTAGGTTCAGGTAAGTGAATAAGAACAGTTTGTGCGATACATGCATCTGCAATATTATCTGCAATTCCCAATGCCTCAGCGGAATCTAACCGAATTTCTGTTCTACTTTTACAATCCATTTCTTTCAACCTAGCCTTTGCATGAGAGGCAAATACTGGCTGAGGCTCTACACCAATGACAAGCCCATTTGGAGAAACAACTTTTAAACAATCTGCAAGTAGCATCCCTACTCCACAGCCTATTTCAACAACTGTATCCCCCGGATGCAATGAAGAATACTCAATTATTCTTTGACGAATTATTTTTTGATCATTGGAGGAACCACGCAACTCGAGCGCAGATGACCATTCTGACGCGATTGATTTATTCCATGAATTAACATTTCTGAACACATCATGTTTCCCTAAACCCATTTAATCTCCTTGAAGAACTATCTAACGATGTTGCCGATAAGCAGCGCCTTTCCCGCATCATTCTGTGTGGAGTTGTATATTATACCTATTCTATATTTTTTACAGAATAATAATTATCCCAATAAGCTAAACTATCCTCAGGAACATATAATTCACTAGGTTCTTATTATCAGAAGTGATTACAATTTCGAAGCGATTATTTTCGAATTGACCAACAGCACTTAATCCTTTTGCTGAAGCATCTCTTACTGTAATACCTTTAGGTAATTTAAATACTACGGAATCATCTGCAAAAATCCCAACATTAATATCTTTTTCTAATCTTCCATATCCCTTAGATGGGAAAATTAGTAAATCTGTAATAATCAAGAAAACCCAAAAAATATTCAACGTGATTGAAACTCCAATTAAAAATTTTTTCATATTTACAATACTCTCTGATTAGAAATAATGAAGCTGTAATAAAAACACCTCCGGATTTACCCGGAGTTTATCATACTTAGTTCGTCTGAGCCTGTTTACCCACCTTTGGTGTGGTTTACCCCTGTGGGGACATTGTACCTTTAATAGAGGTTATACCGCAATATATTATGAATATACGTTTTCAATGAAAACTGAAGGTGAAACCGAAAATTTTTTACTTAGAGCAACAACTTGTCTTAAATTAAGTTGTCTTTTTCTGTTTAATATTTCTGATACAACTCCTTGACTACCAATTTCTTTTAAATCATTTTGTGTTAACCCGTGTACTTCCAATAAATACTTTAATGCTCCAATCGGGTCTCCTTTCGGTTCTTCAATAATTCTATCTTCGTAGTCTTTTATTAATGTTCCTAGCGTATCAATCAATGATTCTTTAACTGGATCAATCTTTTTATTAACTTCATCAATCAAGTGATCGAGCATTTTTACTGCTCTATTGTATTGTCGTTCCGTATGAATTGTTGATACCACTTTAGAAATTGTTGGCCATACTTTGATAGCTTTTTTTATTTCATTTTTTTCTTTTATCATTTTTATACCTTCCATTTCCCTTTGTCATATTCAGGATGTGTTAAAATATGACGAATATAAACTCGTTTTGCTGAATAAACTAAATAAGCAATTAATCGATATTTATCACCACCAATATCAAATACCGTAAATTTTCCAACTTGATCTGCTTTTATGAATGTTTTTCTTAATTCAGTAAACGAATTATAATTACTTTGTTTTACAATGCGATACCATCTATCTAATGGTTCTTCAGAATCTGGATGTTTTTTACTGAACTCAAGTAATCTCTTTCGAGTAATGATATGCATAGGCGAATATATCTCATATTGAGATGCATGTCAAGTGATTAATTATAAACTTTCTGCAATTTTTGTCATTCGTTATAACAATTTCTATCTTCCCAAAAGGGAAGTAGAATATTTATTTAGTTGTGTCGTGCCGTAACTTGCCTCCCTGGTCTTCATTAGGAAGCTATTAATTCTTTTTTCTTGTTTACCTACCTCTGGTATGGTTTACCTACCTCTGGTATGGTTTACCTACCTCTGGTATGGTTTACATGCCTCTGGTATGGTTTACATGCCTCTGGTATGGTTTACATGACTTTGGCATGGTTTACATGACTTTGGCATGGTTTACATGACTTTGGCATGGTTTACCCTGAGCCTGTTTACCTGCCCCTGGCATGGTCGAAGGGTCAATGCTCCAATTGCTTCATCTCCGTAATTTCATCTTCTCTTCTACTTTTTCGACAGTCTCTTTATGCGCGAATCCTTATATATTAAAACCAATATTTATCAAAAAAACTTTATTCCATAGATTGCCATAATCATAAGAGAAAAACTTGGAGAAATCACCAATATATTTTAATTCTATTAATAAAGGCAGTTTTAAGACACCTTTAATATTGCATCCAAGTCCTAATTTATAGCTGAATAAGAATTTTTCAATTCCATCTTGTGTAATATTTATTGCGTTCAATGTATAATTTGCAGATACACCTATGATTAAGTAGGTTGGTATATTTTCTAATGGCATTGTTGGCTTTATATTAAATCCAAATTCTAAATAACGCAAATCAATTTCATTTGTGTAATCTGTTTTTCGTCCGTCTCCATCTGGATTCTCTATTGTCGTGTAAACCACTTCTATTGTTTTGCGTGAACCTTTTTGGATATAAGATAGCTCTGATTCTAAAATCATATTATCATTCATTTTATAGTTCAGAAAAAATCCAAAAAATGGATTAATTGAATGCCCTTTATAATATTCTTCCGAATTAAAATATACTCCAGGTTTTGTATCTGTTGCTTTAACGCTGCTACTACTAAATCCTACTTTTATTCCATAATCAAACAAATCTTGAGCATTCAAATAGTTTACAAATACAATAATTACGATAAAGATTAATTGCGATAATTTCTTCATAGATATCTCCAATATTTAGCACATAACCTATTATTAAGCTGTTACAACGCAGCATTTATTCGCGGGTCTCAGATCTGTATTTTCTGTGTTAATAACAAACCTGTTTATTTATCTGTCTAACGGGCTTAACACTCCGGCGTATTTGTCAATTACCTGCGTGTAAATCATTGTTGTTTTCACACGACTATGACTCCCATAATTCAGGTAAGTGCCTAACAAATTCACTCCGTAATACAAACACATCTATCTCCCGAACTCAATATAACAAATATTATTTTATTATCAATCAGCACGCCTGTCCTTTACTGTTTCACCCAACAAGTCCTTTAGAGAACGGTTTACAGTTGTTCTGCAACATTATATAATAAGATAACTGTCAAGTTAGCCTTTAAAAAACATAACCATAGAGTGAATATTTTTTGGTGAAGTAAATCCTGTCTCATGTGTTGAATGTTTTTTCTCTGCGGACTTTGCGCTTTGATTATTTTGTATGGATGTAACTTTGCGACCTCCGCCTACAAGATGGCGGACAAGTTTGCGGTTAAAAAGAAAAATCACAAAGAACGCCAAGGAGGTATAAAGTATGCAAAGGAAAAACGAAAGAGTGACACAGGAGAATTAATTTGTAATATTCAACCCGTGAGATGCGAAATTAATGCGTAATTACTATCTCATGGTAATTGTTCTTTCTCTGCGGACTTTGCGCTTTGATTATTTTGTATGGGAATAACTTCGCGACCTTTGCGGTAAAAAAAGTTTAACCAAAAAGAACGCAAAGAAAGAGACGAGTAACAAAACACAAATAAAACAGAAGAATATCAGCGCGACTGGATTTGGTAATTTGTGTTTTTTGTTGTTCGGTTTATGGCTTGTTAATAATGGGTTATATGGCTAAGTAAATAATTGGTTTCAAATATTTTGGTATAATAACTGGGGAGGTATTAAAAGTTTCTCTACCAAATAACAGCTTTAATCTGGTAATGGAATGATCAATAAATAAGTAAAATTTTACCTGGTTTATGTGGAAGCTCCACTGGTGTCGGGTAAACTTCAGACAAGGCGTTTCTGAGTCATAGAAAATAATAATTGAGTATGAATACGATTAAGAATAAGTTGATGAGAGGTTAAGATGTAGATAGACAAATTTAGGAAAAGAGTAAGGCACAATAAAAAATTATTCCCCTCTTTCCGTAAATATAGAAATCATCATTTCACGGATTCCTTAGTTTAAAAAATAATATCCTCCATTCAGAACCGAGGCAAAACTTACCCAGCACAAGTATGGAATATTCAAATAAGCTGCCAACGGTTTTATTTTATAGAAAAGATAAATCATTGTTACAATGCTGATCCATAAAAGAATAATTTCTATGAACGCAGCGCCAATCATATTGAAATAGAAAAAAATAAAACTCCAGGCAAAGTTTAAGAGCATTTGCAGTGAGAATATTTTTATTGCCAGGTTTCTTTGCTTCGAGGTATCTTCTTTCCAGATAAGAAAAAATGATATCCCTAAAAGAATGTATAAGGTTGTCCACACTGGACCAAACATCCAGTTCGGAGGACTGAATGAGGGTCTGTTTAATGCTACGTACCAGACCGGAACCGCTTGTGAAGTAAACATCCCGGCAACAGCGCCGACTGATAAAGGAATTATTAAAGAAATAATCAGCTTAGCAATATTTGTTTTTGACATTTTCTAATCCCCGCTATCATAAATTATTTGATTTCTTCTTTGCCGTCGGAGTATTTGGCAAACCGAGCTTTTGCCACCGGATGAACATTATCATGTTTTGACCACGGCCAACCGCCGAATTGAGTTTTACGAAAATCATCAAATGCCTGTTGTATCTCTTCGCGATTATTCATTACAAAAGGACCGTACTGAACGACCGGTTCATCAATAGCCTTGCCCTGGAGCAGGAGTATGTAAGCATCGGTTTCACCATTTTTGATCATAACATCTTGGTCGGCCAGCAAATCAACTGAATGATATGACTCAAGATTTATTCCGGCAATTTCAAGCGATGAACCTTCATAAAAATAGAGAGACCGGTTAATTCCGAAAGAAGCGGGCGGTACTATCCACTCTGCATTTCTCTCCATTTTGATAAGCCATATTGCAACTTCATTTTTTTCATCCGCAGCCCATGAATCGGGAGCCGGCAGAGGAGCGATTACATTTTTAATCCCTCCGGCAATAATCCTTACCTCAATCGATTTACCATTAGCGTCCTGTTCTTTATAGAACGGAATATCTTCCTTCCATAACATTTTGAAATGGGGTTTGCAAAACTTATTTGCCCTTGGAAGATTGAGCCATATCTGAAAAAGTTCGCAGGGATTATTTTCTGTTTTATTCAGAAGAGGAAACATCTCGGAATGTTGAAGACCCGAACCGGCAGTCATCCATTGAACATCTCCATTGCCATATCTGCCCGCGGCGCCATGGGAATCGGAATGATCAACAAATCCCTGAAGCACAACCGTAACCGTTTCGAAACCACGATGAGGATGAGCCGGAAAACCGGGAATTGTTTCTCCATGATACATTCTCCATCCATCCTTTAAAGTAAAATCCTGTCCGAGATTTCTTCCATCTAACGAAACGTTAGGACCAAGCTGATCATTACCGGGCGGGAAATTATCCAGATGATGGACACAGAATAAAAACGGATTGTTAGTTTGCCATGTAAAGCCGAGAGGTTGGATATTTGAGATAATCTTGTTGTACATGTTAACCCCGCGTAAAATATTTTTAACTTATTCAATTTTTCACTTCACCAGAAGTTATTGAAATCAATTGTAAAGTGAAACTCTTCCGTATGTGTGTTCATTCCTGGTTGAAGAACTTATCTGGAATAAGGAGAAAGGGAAAATACTCCCACAAAAGTAAACTTATTGAAGTTGAATAACAAAAAACGTAGTGAACGATCTACATTTCTACTCAACGAAGTGATAAACCTCCGAATGTTTAGTAAGGAATTATTCATGCGCACGGAGCGGATGAACGGGGCGAACATGACGTGTGAAAATTTCCGGACGAATTTAGTTTTAAGAAACTGTGGTGTAAATCAGAACCTTTTGGTTTGATTTACAAAACACTTGAGCAGATAATATTTTTTTAAATCCATTATGCCGTTCCAGATAATTGCTTGTCGATTACGGCGATAGTATACAAATCATTTTTGTTTATAAAAATATTTTCCGGTGATCATAATTTTCTGAAATGCTATTCTTCTTTTGAAAAGTACCACTGAAGACCTTTAACCATTTCTATAGGTACAACAGACAAATGACTTTCATCTTCGATAAGAACATTTTTCATCACCAGGTTTTGGTAATTTCGATTCGATAATATTTGCGAAAACTTTTCCCACTCAGCCTTCAATTCACTCAGTTCCAAATCGCCCATGGCTAAATATAATTTGACGGGCAGGTTTTTTCTTACTGCAAAGTATTTTTCCTCAATATCAAAAAAGAATTTTTTAAGATATCTCTTCCAGGGACTTACCGCTAAATATCCATTGAATAATTCCGGTTTGGTAAACATTGTGTAAAGCGTAAATATTCCGCCGCTGGAATGCCCGAATAAAATCCGCTTACTGGAATCAGCTCTGAAATTCGATTCAACATAAGGGATAAGCTCTTTCTCATACATCTTCAAATAATCATCTGCTTCTCCTGTTACACCAAGACCTGAATCGGAATAGGGCAAATAATCAAGCGCTCGTTTGCCGTACCAGTCCGAAAGACCGTAACTTACCCCAACAATTATTAATCCGGGTAATTTTTTTTCCCACTGAAGAAGTCGCGCAATTACAGATGCCATACCGAAATAAACATCAGAATCCAGTAAGTACAACACAGGATATGATTCTTCGCTTTTCCCGGCCAGGTTTGGATATTTCTTAAATGTAGAATCAGACTCTTCATAACCCATGGGTAAATAAATCTGAAGGGTTATTTCACGTTTATAAATATCTGAGTAAAAAATTCTTTCCTGCGAGTCAGCAATTTTTACAGATGGATAATTTCCAAAACTATTTTCCTTGCTGGTTTCCTGACCATGGATGTATGCTGATAAAAAAGATACACACAAAATCATTATGGCTAATTTGAATATCCTCATCCTTGTTCCCGGATAATTTTAAAATCATTATTCCAATTAAAGACTTTGTATTAATATTTATTCAAAAAATTTCCAACCATCATTAAAAAGTAATGTTGTAATTCCAAGATTACATCTCAAAAGAATTACTCCATTCCGCTCCCGCCACTATCGTTGGATGCGTCTCTTCCGTCATCAAGATTTCTGTCGCGTCTGTTTTTGTAATCGTTAAACAGGTATGAAATGCCCAGGCTTATACTCTGACTGTTAAGCGTTTCATAATGATTTCTCATATAATAATTCCCGCCCATGGATTCATAATTTCCTTTCTGCGTTTTGAAAACATCATTGACTGAAAGATAAACTCTCAGCTTGCGGTCCATGAATGTTTTGCTGAAATAAAGGTAAACAAATTTTCGTTCGCTGAAAACTGTTTTCCTGTTTTCAATTTTTGGCATATAGAACAATGAAACATTCGCCTCAATGTCGTACCAAAGTTTAAATCCCATTCTGGCGTTCAGTGAATAGGTTTTATTGGTTAAAGACAAATCCTCATTTAAGAACTGTCCCGACTGCTCGGAATAACGGTAATTAAAGGAGATACTGAAATTGTTTATAAAATCGGGAAGATGAAAAGGGGACATCGGTGAATTGTAATACGGCAGCATCAGGTTGAACCCGTAAGATTTTTCGTCGTTGAGATTCAGAAAGCTCGATATAATCGTGCTGTCGTTTTCAGTCGTCATTGCCGAGGTAAAACTTCCTTTAGTATAATTATAAAACACGCTAATGTACTGTGATAAATTTATGGCATACGAGTTCACATACGTAGGCTGAAGTTTGGGATTACCGGCAAAAAATGTGTTGGGTCCCGTGTATTGTCTGAAAGGATTAATGTAATAAACCTGAGGGTAGGTAACTCTTCTGAAAGCGTTAAAGCCCAGTTGAAAAAGATCACTCAGTTTATAGGAAACATTAAAGTTGGGGAAGAAGCTTAAAAAATTTTCCGAGAATATTACATCCTGTGTAGTCTGATCGCCTTTTGTTGAAAGATTTTCCGCCCTGAGCCCAAACTTAAAATCAAAGTCGCCGAGCTTGTGAGCATACGAAGCATATAGAGCGTGAATGTTTTCCGTGTATTTGAACAGGTTGCTAAGACCAAGACTATCCAGCCAGTTTCCAGTCTGGTATGAATAATTCAGAACATTGTAATCGTTTTGACGAACCCGTCGGGTAAAACTGTATCCGGCTTCCAGCCTGTTTAAATCAAGCGGCAGAGCGTAATCTGCTTTTACTATCAGAGTCTTGTTATCAACATCGGTATGGCTGTTCTGCATTTCCGGCGCGCCGGTTTTATTACTGTAATCATTATTCATTTTGGAGTCGGAAGGATTTGAAAAAAGGGTATACATGGCGTCGATTATCAAATCATTTCCTTTTATCCCGAAAGTCTTTTTATAAAAGCCGTAAAATGAAAGACTGTTATTAGTACCGTCGTTTGTATTGTTCGTGTTGTAACTGTATTGCAAAAGATCGTCACGATCGTTTACAAAACTGCCGCCTGCGTTTTCGGAATTCTGTTTGTGTCCGCTGTAATTAACATAAAAGGTAGCCGTGTTTTTTTCGTCGAAGTCGTAATCAAAGCCCAGCTTAAAATAACCAGTGGTAAATTTATTTTTTGCTTCGCTCAATGACTTTTGATAGTACATTGTAGGACTCGTGTAAACGTATCTTTCCGATTCACTTTTATTTCTGAAATTAAAATAACCACCGTAAGCCTGACCGAAGATGTTCATTTTATTCGCTTTATAATTGAGATACATACCGCCAGAAATGTTATTGTTAGTGGAAGGATTAATGCTGAACATTCCGCTGTAATTGCTGAAGGAATCTTTTTTTGATACAAGGTTCAGAATGTAAGTTCCCCCCTCGGCGCTTTCTTTGGCTCCCGGCGCAAGAATCACTTCAACCTGGTCGAGCATGGAAGCGGGCAATTGCGCCAGCATTTCTTCGGGCATGTTGTAATCGTGCCCATCCATCTGAAGTTTTAAGCCCTGTCCGCGTACCGTTATTTCGTTTGTTGAGGGATCGACATCCACCACACCTGAATTTTTAAGCGCCTCAGTCACCGATCCGGAATTACCCGGCAGGCGGTCCATGTTTATTACCTGTTTATCGGCATGATATTCAATCATGGGTTTCACGGATGTTACCACCACTTCCGGTAAATCGATCACGGTTGATTCAAGATATATCAGTCCTAGCCGCGAGGAAGCAGCCAGGTCAAGGGAATCTATTACCTGTGTTCTGTAACCTACCATGGAAATTCTTACGCGCACTTTTTCTTCAGGTATATTTTCAATTGTGAAATATCCCTTGTCATTGGTAGCCGCGCCCGTCAGCTCTTTGCCGGACGTTCTTGAAATAACCATTACTGAAACGCCGGATAAAGGTTTGATGGTCATGATATCCGCCGCCGCGCCTGTTAATGTGAATCTGCCGTTTGACTGTTGTGCGAATAACAAATTTGATGCTGCCAAAATGAATACAAGAATAAAGTGAA
>CAZEXO010000082.1:0-15420 GCA_964516545.1 uncultured Melioribacteraceae bacterium | reverse complement strand
TTATCAGAGAAGAGTCAAGTTTTATATAATCAATGTGATCATGTTGGTTTTCTGACATTATCGTTTTTAATTCTTTGACTTCTGCTTCAAAATAGCCGTCAGTTTGTTGGAGATTCAACGCCGAGTGAGAAACAAATTCTTTGTTAATCGGCTCATAGAATTTTAGCGTAGTGTTTGAGCTCCATAAACCGGTTTCATGGAACAAATATTTATCGTTTCCATCTGTCATTTTTTTAACATAAGCAATTGCACGGGGGGTTGGATCGTAAGCGTGTATCTCACAATTATATTTTTTTATTAACTCGAGGTCGAAAGAAATATCTTCACCACAGCCCACACAATAACAAATTGATTTTTCATTGATGTAATTTTCGGGGATAACCCAACCGCCGTATTTTGATCCTACTCTAACCATCTTAAAAGAATTATCAATACGTGTAAAGGCAAATAAATCGATTCTGAAATGTTTTAAAACAAAACGGTTTAGAGTATGGTGAATTTTGAGATATATTTTCATGACTAAAGGTTGTATTCCATTTTTTGATTTATATACTGTTTTGTTAAAATAATCTTTCAAAATCTGTTTTATTTTTTAGTTATATAATTTCTCCATTTTTACTATGTGACTAAAATACCTTTTTACAGGCAAAAACCATAGCGTAACATGAAAATTTGATTGTATATCTTGTACTCATAATTTTACTTAATATATTTTACCACAAGCTTTGGGCGAAGATTACCAACCGGATTATCACTTGAGGCGAACAAAGCAACAGAATATGGTTGTTCATTTTCAAGCCTTAATAGAAATCCATAATTCATCTTTGATTCAACGATGTCCTTCAACAATTGTGTAATATCTATAATATAGTTATCATGGGAAGAGGTCGATTTAGCGATATTTACCGAATGCAGTTGGTCAACCGCAGGTTGATTATTCCATGTAACACCTAATTCATCCCAAGGTTGAATTACGCGTTGTAAAATCATTGAGTAGTCACCGGCATGCTGTAATAAATTCATATTCTCTATGGGATTAAAATAAAGATAGAGAAATGCACTTTCGATAATCGGATTATTCCCGAGTTCACTAATATCAAACTGTAATAAATCACGACTTATATTAATTGAGCCGCCTTGAGTCCAAGCATAAGGTGCAATAAATGGGACTAAACCCTTGTTATCATTCGGAGTAGCAAAACTGAAATGAGCGTCCTTACCTGTTTCAGCATCCGGCTGCAAAACAAAAGTTGCCGGAATAATAAATGATCTTACATCAGACCATTCAGAAATTCCAAATTCATTTACGGCGCGTACCCGCCAGTAATATTCTGTTAAAGTTGATAATCCGTTTATTTGTTGGCTTGTGTTCCTAAGATCGGTACGCTCATAGGCTAAATTTGAGAATAAGTCGGATGTGGAAACCTGCAGAGTATACGCGTCGGCGCCGTTGGCGCTCTTCCAATTAAGGGAAGGTAATTCAGTTTGAATTACAGAATTATTTTCAGGTGTTGAAGGTTCGGGTTTTGCGGGACGCAATCCATCGGAAACAACATTTGAATATGAGGATTGATTATAATCTGTTATCGCTCTTATTCTAAATCTGTAAGTTTTATTATAGTTAAAAATGTGATTGATCTCAGTAAGGGTTGAGTTTTCAGGAACACTTTTTTTGACTATATAATCAAGATTATTCTCACTTATCTCAATCACAAAATCTTTTTCATAGCTTGAATTATCACTCCAGGTTAATGTTGCTGTGGTATTGTTTTCAATTACTACCTGGAGATTCGTCGGGGCTTGTAAAACCGGCGCCCCTTCAGTAGAATTTGAGTACGATGAAAAATTTACCGAAGTCTTCGACCTTATTCTGAAAGAGTAAATTAAAGCTATGGAATATTGTCCCTCAATTTCGCAGGAATTTACATCTGAACCAACTTCGAGAACTTTTGTGTAATTACCGTTATTTATGTTTCTTTCAATTTCAAATCCGTTTTCGTAACCCGAATTATCTTTCCAACTTAATATCGCTTTTGTATCCTTTTCAAACACAGCCTTGAGATTTGTCGGGGCTTGTAAAACCGGTGCACCTTCAGCGGAATTTGAATATGATGAATAATTCACCGAAGTCTTTGAACGTATTCTGAAAGAATAAATTGAAGAAGTGGAATACTGACCGGTAATTATACAAGATGTTGCATTTGGTCCTGCATCATAGACTTTTACATATTCACCATCATTTATTTTTATATCAATTTCATAACCTGATTCGCCAATCGTGTTGTCATTCCAGTTTAATTCAGCGTGCGTATCATCAGGGAATATTATTGTAAGATTATTTGGCGGTGATAATCTGGAAGGTGAGGATTGTGATACTTCGGAATAATTCGAGTAATTAATTGATGTTTTTGCTCTTACACGGAACGAATACGATTCATCAACCAGGTATTCACCCTTAATTTCTGACGTGTTAACGTTCTCGCCGACTGATTTTATTAATGAATAATTCGTTTCATCAGTACTCATCTCAATCTCAAATCCTGCTTCAAATGTTGAATTATCTGTCCAGGATAATACAGCCAAAGTATCCGATGGAAAGTTAACGAGTAATGCAGAAGGTTCATTCAGAATTATGCTGGCTTGTAGTGAAACGGTTACTAAACTTTGATTTTCATCCTTTGCGGCTCTGACTCTAAAACTATAACTTTTTCCATTAATGAAATTATACCTGGCTTGCAATGAATTATTTCTTTCGACGCGTCCAAGTTCGGTCCACGAAGAATTATTTTCACTGACTTCCGCAATAAACTCCAGATCATTACTTAATGAATGCTGCCAGCTAAGAGTCACCATCGTATCTGCAGAAAAAGTTACACTTAACTCAGTAGGGGCTGATAATATTATGTTCGTATCAACAAGATTGTTGTATTCATCATCTTTGCATGAGAATAAAGTTGTGAATAAAATTATTATAAGTAAGTGGAAGTGGACTCTCATTTTTATTACTCCCTGCGGATTTTATTATATACCATTGACGTATTTAATTTTTGCAACTTTAATTTATCGGGTTAATTCACAGCTTGCATAATCCATGAGAAGATTGCAGCCGTCGCTGTAACTGTAGCTGAATACAATAGAATGTCCCGCATTTGTCTGCAGTCATCAGATTTATTCCGATAATCCAGGGACTCAGCCGTTGTTGTTGCTTTATTATAATTATCGTAATTATCCTGAGCTTTCACCTCGAAGTAATATGAAACACCGCCCAATGCCGCTGTACTTGCAATGCTGATCCATTTAACAGTTCCCCAATTGTTTGATTTGTTTAATGGAGAATCTTCATCGGGCTGAGTATGCCCAACAGATATTTTATGATCATTTTCAATCGGTAAGAATATTTCACCAGCCTCAGTGGAATTATGCATTCTGGCAACTGCTTTATAATCCCCTATCAATAAGTATTTTCCCGAGAGAGTTTCATTCTGTGTTTTATCATTTAATAATAAGGAATTGTCACCGGCTTCTTCTGAAAAATATTCCTTTTGATCATTATGAATCACGTTTGAAAATTGCTGAGCCGTTGATGTAGATTGGATAATCACAAATAAAATGAATATAATTTTCTTCATTTCTACCCCAATATGTTTTTCTATAAAAACCGGTATGTTTTGACAAAGTCTTCTATACAAGCCACAGTTTGTTTACTAGCAGTATGATTTAATGCCAGCATAAAATGATAAAAAATTTTTTACCTGTTGTATAGTGATATGTTAACAAGTCCCCGAAGACTGCACTAAGTTAAATATTTTTTTGATGTTTTCATACTGGTTTTTAGAAAGCCATCAGGTCGTTGCTTTCAGTTTTTCAGTTGTGTCAGCGATTTTTATTTTTTCAATTAATTCACCGAGGTCACCTTCCATAATATTCGAAAGATTATAAAGTGTTACCCCGATACGATGGTCGGTTACTCTGTTTTGAGGATAGTTATAAGTGCGGATTTTATCGCTTCGGTCACCGCTCTTAACCATTGATTTTCGGGTGGCCGCGATTTCGCTGTTTTTTTCCTGAAGTTTCATATCATACAATCTTGCTTTGAGTACCTTTAATGCTTTCTGACGATTTTTTAGTTGGGATCTTTCGTCCTGACACTGAACAACAATTCCTGTCGGGATGTGAATCATTCTGATTGCCGTTTCAACTTTGTTAACATTTTGTCCGCCGGCGCCGCCGCTTCTGAAAACATCAATTCGCAGATCGTTCTGGTCGATTTCAATTTCAACGTCGTCATCAACTTCCGGCAGAATAACAACCGACGCCGCAGAAGTATGAACACGACCGCTTGCTTCTGTTTCGGGAACACGTTGAACGCGATGAACGCCGCTTTCAAATTTCAGCTCGCCATAGACATTCGTTCCGGATACCGTAAATACGGCTTCTTTAACTCCTCCTTTACCGCCCGTTTCATTAATATCTATTAATTCGTATTTCCATCCTCTGTTTTCAGCGTATCGCGTGTACATTCTTAAGAGATCTCCGGCAAAAATACTTGCCTCTTCACCGCCTGTTCCGGCGCGTATTTCAACAATACTATTTTTATCATCATCGGGATCTTTGGGTAATAAAAGAAGTTTTATTTTCTCTTCGAGATTTTCTTTTTTTGATTCGAGCTCTTCAAGTTCGGACTCAGCCATTTCTTTTATGTCCGCTTCTCCCGAACTATCAATTATTTCCTGATTGCCTTTTATATTATTAAGAACTTCGTCATACTGATTATATGCTTCAACAATTTCCGAAAGATTACTTCTCTCTTTTGTTAATTTCACAAATTCTTTCTGGTTCGAAATTATGTTCGGGTCTGATAACTGCTCGGTTATTTTTTCGAATTTCTCTTTTACTTCTCTTAGTTTTGCAATGAATTGCATTTTTTCTCCTTTACTCTTGGTGCAAATATACGAAATAATAGATAGCGCCACTTCGGGTGGTTTTAACAAGCTAATAAAACTTACGAAGTGTTTTGAGATACTTTAGCTGGATATCTTCCGAGGGAATATACAATGAAATGTCCCGTTCGATTTTTCTGATATTGCTTTGTCGGAAGGCCTCATCAAGAACGTCAAACATCGGTTCATCAGGATAAAGATTATCTCTCAGATAATGAATAAGTTTCAGCGTTTTGAATCCGTCAAACCAGAAAAATTTCTGTTTGCTTATTTGCCCGTCATTTTTAGTTTCATTCAGAATTTTATTCCAGCTTGCTTTGAAATTCTGCTCGGCTAAAAAATCAGCAAGAACCGGACTAATTTTTTCTGCTTCACTAAGAAAATAATCAGCGTTATGATTCCCCTTTGAAAATAATTCAAGCCAGTTTTTAAGTATAAAAAATGATCTGAACGAATAGAGTTTATATTCATCTCTTTCCTTGCTGATAAACCGCCCGACTCTTTGACCGGTGCCAAAGGGGACTCTCCATGAATCTCTGTATGAAGGATAAATTCTCGTATCACTGATTTCATAAATTTTGTTGAGTTTACTTAACTTTTCAATAAAGTAAAAATCTTCTGCGGCTTTTCTTTTATTCATTCCCTGAACTTTAATATAACTTTCAGCATCACAGAACAACGTTGATCCGATCGTGTGAAATGCATATGGAGATTTTGCATAGTTTAATCCGAGAACATAATAACGCAAAAATATTTCGTAACATATTATCGCGGGTTTATATTCTGTGTCTTCGGGAATCACATGTTCATATTTAACATAACCCGATTTAATATTCTCGTCGTTAAAAGTTTTCCATAACTGTTCAAGATAATTGTCGGCAACCAGACAATCACCGTCAAGACAGACAAGAAGATTACGTTTGCTCACGGAATAATCAAATTTACGAAGCGCTAAATCCATCCCGATTTTCCTAGCTAATCCAACTCCTCCGTCCTTCTGCGGAAGTTCATTGCCTGGAGTTGAAGCATCAACAAATCCGATTTTAATTTTTTTATCAACAAGCTCCGCTGATAATTTATCTGATGGATTTGCATCTAATATACTTTTAAGATAAGCCAGCGTTTTAGCGTTATCATCTAAGATTCTTTCTTCAACTCCCGACACATTATTAACAACAAAAACAAATAAACTTTTCAGCAGGTAAGATTCTTCGTTTTTTGAAAGTGATTCAAGAAGTTTTTTTATTCCCTCGAATTCTTCAAGAACCGGAATTACAAAAATCATGTGATATAAATTGTCACTCCCGGTTTCCAGACTGTAATTTCCAAAAGAATATTTTCTAAGATATTTTTCAACTTCGGCGGGTAGCATTAATTCTCTTTTATGTTTTCCAGAATAAGCTGTTTAGCGGATTCGAAATCAGGTCCGTTTAACCAGTGAATGTTAATTCCTTCGCGTTCCATTTTTCGGAACCAGGTCATCTGTCTTTTTGCGAACTGATGAATTGATGAGTTTAGTTTTTGAAACATATCGTTATAATTCAGGTTCCCCTGCAAATATTGTCCGATGAATTTATATTCGAGTCCGAAGAAATCAAGTTTCTCAAATGAAAGACCTTCATCAACAAGTTTTTTAACTTCATCAATCATTCCCGAATCAAGTCTTTTTTTCAGACGCGCCGTGATGTTGGATTTAATTATTTCTCTTTCTTCCTGAACGCCAATCACGAACGAATTGATTTGTGTTTTGTTCATGTTATGAGGCATTGATTTTTTCGCTTCGGCAATAATTATAGCTCTTATTAATCTTTCTTTTTCAATCAGGTCTGTCGTGTTGTGTAGTTCGGGATTTAGTTCGAGAAGTATATTTCTCAGTTTTTCATTGTTCAGTAAATATAATTGCTGTATTCTGTCATTGTTGAAATCCGCAGGAATTAATTCATACTCTTTTAAAATACTGTGAATAAATAACCCTGTTCCTCCCACAAGAAATGGTTTTTGTCCTTTCGAAATAATCCGGTTGAAGGCATCAAAAAACATTTGCTGATAGAGAAAGAGATTAAATTCCTGTGACGGTTCAATTATATCTATTAGATGAAAGGGAACCTGTTTTCCGTTAATAATATAGTCTTCAAGATCCTTTCCGGTGCCGATATTCATTCCGCGATAAACCTGACGCGAATCAGCCGAGATAATTTCACCCTTGAAATAATCTGCCAGTCTAGCCGCCAGCCGCGTTTTTCCAACCGCAGTCGGACCTAATATTGTAATGAGGTTATAATTCATAATTAAACACAGGAAAAGGAAATAAAATTATTGTTTGGGAAGAGAAATGGTAAAAGTTGCGCCTTCGCCAAGAGTGCTTGCAACGCTTATAGCGCCGCCATGAGCTTCAACAATTTTTTTAGTAATGGCAAGCCCGAGTCCGGTACCTTCTTTTTTACCATGAGTTGTAAAAGGCTCGAATATTTTTTCCTTTATGGTTTCGGGAATACCGAGACCCTCATCGCTGAGACTTATCAGCACCTTATCTCCCTTTTCTTCAACTGAAACGGTTACTCTTCCGCCATCCGGCATGGCGTCGCAGGCATTTTTAATTATATGCGAATAACACTGGAAAAATTCTTTCACGTCAAGTTTAACTTTTGCTTTAGACTCGACATTATTTACAATCGCGCAAGTTTTTAACTGTACATATTGTTCCATTCTCGCAGAAAAATCTTTCAGTGTTTCGGTAACTCCCACAGCCATTGTATGAAGTATTTTTTTGCCTTCAGCATAACTCGATGTTGTCTGGACAAGATCGGCAACCGTGTTCAATTGTTCAAGCATCATGTCAAGAACCTGAACCACATCTTTAGGCAAGTCTTTTCCCTTCAGATGTTCTGCATATCTTTTACTGACAAGCACCGGTTTTTTGATATCCTGAATTAGAAAGTTTGCCATTTTACCCAGCGAATCGACTCTTTCGCTCTGTAATAATTTTTGAACCATGTTTGCATTTTCAAGAGCAAGCGCCGCGTGTATAGAAAGAGCATTTAAAAACTCTTCATCCAATTTTGAGAACAAACCGTTGGCGCTGTTTAATAATTGGAGTACGCCTGTTACTTCTTTCTCGCGATTCAGAATAGGAAAACAAAGCATACTTTTTGTTTCGTAGCCGGTATTTTTATCAACAGAAGGCTGAAATCTGGAATCTTCTTTAACGTCTTTTATATTTACTATTTCTTTACTTTTAGCCACCCACCCGGCAACACCTTCACCAATTTTTAACCGCACTTCTTTAACGTTTTCACCAATCAATACTTTTGACCAGAGTTCATTATTTTCTTTATCCACAAGATACATTGTTCCCCGGTCTGCATGAGTAATGTTTGAAGCCACATCAACAATATTTTGAAGCACCTCATCAAGTTGAATATTGGAGTTAACAAGCTGAGCCGCCTTATTTATCATTTCCAACTCTTCAGCGGTCATATGTTCACCCTCCTTATGTTTACTCAGTGTTTTCGGCTGATCGTTCTTTAATTTTACTAAATCATCCTCTTGATTTTTACTCATATCACTCTTATCCGAAACATCCTCTTTACCGGAATCTATTTTTGTTTTATGAATGATATCTTTTGTGTTATCGGAATTAATTTCTTTCTCTATTTTCTCAAACTTGTCCAGAAGAATTTTCTCGTCGAGCAATGGTTCATCATCTTTGTTTGAATCGCCGAAATCAAAATTTATAAGATTAGCATCGGTTTTGCTTTTTCCGCTTAACGGCGGAACCACAGGCGGAGTTTTTTTATTTTCAAAATCGAAGTCAGGTGTGGGCAGGTCGCTGTCGAAATTTTTAAAAAATTGTTTGTCGGCCTCAGAATAATCTGTTTCCTGGTTGTTGAAATTTTTCGAAATTGTATCAAGAGAGTCCTCAGCTTCAAGAGCTCTAAGTATATCCTCGCCAATATTTTCTTCGGGAATCTGTTCTTTTATCGGTAATGATGACTCAAATTTTTCGATCGTATCCCCGGGTGAAATTATTATTTCATCTTCCGAAGAAAGGTCGTTGATGGTGATTCCTTCAATTTCGCTATCGATTTTTAAATCTAAGTCCATATCATCCTGCAACGAAACATTGTCGGTCTGTTTAGAAACCACCTGAGGTTCACCGGACAAATCACTTTCCGGCAAAGATCTTAAATTTTCATAAATAGCCGTATCCTGCCGAATGAGTTTCTGAACTTCTTCTTCGGGAAGTTTAATCAGATATGAATCTTTGAGAGCCACGGCAGCGGAATGTCTCGTTGGTTCTTCGAAAAATTCTTCCTGTCCGAAAAAATGTTTTTCAGAAAGAACTAAAGATTTAGTTTTTGCAGAAGATCTTTTATTGACGAGATTTATTTCCCCGCTCACAACAAGAAAAATAGCATCTGCCGCGTCACCTTCGCGATAAATTGTTTCGCCTGCGCTTCTGCTGAGCAATTCGCCGTTTATATTACTGAGATCAAGATCTGTAATATTTACATTTTCGAGTAACTTGTTGTTCTGTAAAGCCTTTGTCAGTTGATTCGTCATTTGTTTACTTCTTTTATCTTTGTATGATAAAAAACCTTCTGCGAGCAATCAAAACATTATTTTCACGTCAAAAGTAACAAAGAATAAGAAAAAAGAAAGCAATTTTCAATCAATTCTCTCTTTGGTTGCATTTTTATAACTTGTTATTATCAACTAATTTTTATTTCCCGTCATATTACCGGAAATATTCCCGCTCTGATTTATCTGTACAGCGCTTAGCTAACTTCCGGGTTGCTTCTTCTGTCGTCTTTTATAAATCAGAATTACTTACGGGTTTTTCCCGCATATCATGTAATCACCAACTGATTTTTGGAATTAAAAAAACAATTGTGTTAAATTAGCATATAATAATAATATCAAAGAAGAAGAAAAAATTCCCTTTTCCAACAAAATGTTGAGAAACAAGTGACATCAGTTCTCTCGGAGTGAGAGTGAACCCATTTTATGAATAATACATCAAATGAAATGAATGAAACAGAATTAATTGAGAAAGCACAGGAAGGCGATAAAACGGCTTTGGCAAATTTGGTGAAAAATTACGAACAGACGGTTTATAATTTCTCATTTAAAATATGCAGAGATAAGGAACGTGCCGAAAATACGATGCAAGAAACTTTTTTAAGTATGATAAAAAATCTTTCCCAATTCAGCGGGAAGTCCAAATTATCAACCTGGCTCTACACTATTGTTTCGAATCATTGTTTAATGATGGCAAGATCAAACAAAAGTAAATTGTATTCTTCTCTTGATGATGAGGATAATTTAATAGATGAGAAAAATATTGCCGACTGGAAAATATCACCGGATAAATTAACTGAAAACAGCGAGCTGAAGAACGTTCTTGACGATGCTATTAAAAAACTTCCACCGGATTACAGAATTGTTTTTCTCCTTCGCGATGTTGAGGGTTTATCAACCGAAGAAGCCGGAGAAATAACAAATTTATCCGTTCCTGCTGTAAAATCAAGACTCCACCGTGCGCGGGCTTTTTTGAGAAATGAACTAAACGAGACTTTTAAATATGAAAGAATATAAAGTAACCTGCAAAGAAGTAATGGCTCACATCTGTGATAACCTTGGAGAAGAGTTAAACTCACCAAGATGTATTGCTATTAAAGAACATCTTGAAAATTGTCCGACTTGTGGAAACTATATGAACTCCATTAATTCGACAATTCATTTATATAAAGACTATAACGCTGATTTATCTAAGGAGTCTCACAAAAAACTGTTTGACTTGCTGGGTCTGAGCGACAAAGATTGCAAATAAAAACCCGGCAATATTACCGGGTATTTTTTAGTCAGAATTTCTATCCTTTATTTATTCTCACATTGCCATTAATAGTGCGAATTTTAATTTCGTTTTTTCCACCCTTGACAGATTTTGTTCCTTTTATCAATTTGTCTCTGTCTCCGTTGTCGTTTTCCCAGTCGTCCGATATCTTTTCCTCAATATCAAAATCCCCTTCAATTTGAGGCTGTCTGTTTCTTTTGGTCCATTTTATCTCCACGTCAATATCCATAGATAATTCTTCAGGAACCGTCAGTTCAATGTCACCGCCCATTGACTTTAAAAACACATCACGTTTTCCGCTTTGAGGATCACCGACCATAATCACTTCAATGTCGCCGCCCATAGTAGACGCTTTTATCCAGCCGTCAAGTTTTTTCACAGTGATATCGCCTCCCATTGTTTCGGCATCAAGAAAATTTCCAACGGATTCGACATTGATACCGCCTCCCATAGTTTTTACTTTTGCACCATTTGGGGCATTATCAATGTCAATGGGACCGCCCATGGTGGAAACATTCAATTCCTTGCCATTTTTTCCGGAACGTCCTTTAACATTTTTCTGAACAACACTTCCTCCCATTGTGGAGGCGTTGATATCACCGGTTAAATTTTCAAGATGTACTTTTCCACCCATCGTCTTTACCTGTCCATCAACATCTGAATCCATTACTATTATTGAACCTCCCATGGTTTGGCAATTGAGTTCGCCTTTGAGTTCACTGAAATTAAGTTCACCGCCCATGGTTTCACCATCTATAGATCCCTCAACATGAACAATTTTTACGTCACCACCCCGCGTATTAAAATCAATGTTAAATATTTTCGGTACATTAACAGTAATCCTGCTGTCACAATCCAGCCTTTTTTTATTATACCCATACTCAGTGATTACATCAATGCCGTTAGAAGTCTGTTCTACTTCGATTTCAAAAAGATCGGAATCACGTCCGCTGACTTTTAAGTCAATATGAACAACATCTTTATCCCAACCGGCTATTTCAATTTCCGTACCCGTTTCAAGATCAAGATAAAGTTTTTGTCCGGGTTTAACTTTGAATTCTTTGTTATAATCCTTAGCGCAAAGGTTAATTACTCCCAAAAAAATAATACTAATAACGAAAAAAGATTTTATTGTTTTCACTTTCTCCCCCTTGTTTTTATCTGGCTTTTCTGATTTCAATATCTGAATTAACTGTTTTGATATATATTTTTTCGCCGCCGCCGTTGAGTTTGTAACTTGCAAAAATCTCTTTACTGTTTTTCGTGCTCGAGTGACTTTCGGCTTTAAAGTCGGATTTTATTTGATAATCCCCCCTGTCGTCAAAATAATGCCCCTTGAGTCGAATCTCAGCTTCTATGTCAGCTTTAGCATTTGCCGGAAGCACAAGTTCAACTTTTCCCATTGATGTTTCAAGTTTTGTTCTTCCTTTTCCGCTGGGATTGAGTTCCACGTAAATATCGCCTGCCGCTGTTTTTGCATCAACACTTCCGGTTATATTATAAAGACTAAGATCGCCGCCGTAAGTATTAGCCTCAACAATTCCGGAAGCACTTTTCAGTCTGATATCTCCCCCGTAGGTATCAAGCGTTGCGCTTCCGGCGACATTATTAACCTTGATATCACCGCCATAAGTAACAACTTCAGCGTCACCGCCGATATCGCCAATTTCAATCTCTCCACCATATGTTTTTACGTTGAGACTGCTTTCTACATTTCTGATTTTAATCTCGCCTCCCATTGTTTCAATTCGCACCGGGCCGGTCTTAATGTTTCCAACCCTAATTCCTCCACCCTGGGTATTAAGATTAGTTTTTCCGTTCAGGTCGCCGGTTCTTATTTCACCGCCATATGTTTTCACATCAACATTTCCCACGACATCATCAATTCTAACTTCTCCGCTCATAGTTAGAGCATCGAGTGAACCTTTAACGCTACCATTCACCCTGATTCGGCCGCTGCTTGTATTAATTTCATAATGAAAATCTTTTGGCGCGTTAACAATAAAGTCAACATTTTGCGACCATCCCCGGTCTGCGTCATATTTTACGGTTATGTTATTACCTGATTTTTTAATCTCGAGATCCTCTCTGCTATCGTCATCCAATCCACGAGCGACAATTTTAATTTCATTCCTGTCCCAGGTTGATATTTCAATTTCGCCCGGGTCAATTTTCATTACCAGTTTGCCGCCTTTGGAAACCTCAAATGTTTTTGTTTGAGAATCAGGTCCCGCATGAATAACAAATTGAAGCAAAAGAAAAATTGTTAATTCTGCCATTATATTTATTTTTACTGCTTTCATATTAGTTTACCTCCTCGAGCAAAGATGCTGCCCGAATCCTTACGAAATTATTGTCTTCATTTTCAACATTTTGTCTGAGTACTTCTTTAACTTTTTCATCTATTGATGTTCCCGAAGCCTTAAGAGCTGATAAACCGGTTATCGCCGCAACCCTGATTCCCGCATTATTGTCGTGTGTTAAAACAAAAAGAAATGCATCGCGTATTTCCTGATCGAGCGGAAATTTCATAAGAGTATTAATTGCTGCTCGGCGTACACCGGGGTTTTCATCTGTCTCTAAGGATGTTATTAATGTCTTTTTGACTTTATCATCAGGGATGAATCCATCAACTCCCTGCATAGAAATAGTATTTACCGATTGGATCCTAACACCGGGGTTATCTGCGGTTAACAGCGCGGTGGCTAATAATTTTTGCGTGAATTGATCCGATATATCTCCTGAGTAAGAAACCGGTCTGGTAATATTAAAACTAAATTTAATTTCATCACCGCTGGAAACGGGATCGCTGAACCTAATGTTGGAAATCTGAACATTTTCCTTATTTAGCTGATCAAGGTTTATTGTTTGATTCGTCAGAATAGAATCCTGACTTTCAGCTCCGTTTGTTAATAAAAAATAACCTATTAATAAGCCGATTGCGAATGTAGCAACTCCGCCTAAGGCAAGTTTATATCCGCCGAAAAGAAACTCTTCCAGATACTTGAGAATTTTATCTCGCAAAGATTGTTTGATTTGCGCTGCCAACAATTTCTTGAGTAACAAATTTCTTGAATCATCAAGAGTCTCTTCATTCACCATTACCGGGCGATTTGATGCAAGGGCATTATAGAGATTTTTTATTGATTTCATTTCCCGACTGCAATCAGAGCATTCAAGAAGATGATTCTCAAGATCAATTTTTTCAGAATCGCTAATCTCGTCATAAACATAGAGCTGTATTAATTCTTTATATTTATCATGGTTCATTTTCGAACCTCCTCATATTTCTGCATTAAAAACATTTCCGAGCTTTTCTCGCATTTTGTTTGTTGCTGTAAAAAGGTAACGTTTAATGGTTCCTTCAGTACAATTCATCATCTCGGAAATTTCACGAATTTTATATCCTTCATAAAACTTAAGTGTAAAAGCCATTTTTTGTTGACTCGGTAGAGTGTCCAAGGCCAGGTTAATATATTTCGAGATATCCGAATCCACAACTTGGTTATCGGTTCTATCTTCACCGGCGATAAAATCCGAAAGTGTTGTCTTATCATCTTCGTCATGACCGATTTCTCTGTCGAGCGAATCATGAGTATGTCTGTCGGATTTTGATTTATATGTAATGCAAACATTTGTTGTAATCCTGTATAACCATGTTGAAAACTCACTTCTGAATTGAAAGTTTTTAAGTCCCTTAAAAACTCTCATGAATACTTCCTGATAAATATCTCTTGCATCTTCTTCACAATTGCGAAACGACGCAGCAATGTTTAATACGTGTCTGTCGTACCTGAATACTAACTCCTGAAAAGCTTTGTTATCGCCTTTCTGAGCCCTTTTAATCAAACTGTTGTCGTCTTGTAACATTTTCCTCTAAACTTACAGAGTCTTAGACCATAATTTGGTAAAAAAGGTTGTGTAAAGTTATTGAATAATCTAAGTCACGCAGAAATATCGGGCAACAAATATTTATTTCCCGTGAAGGATTTTTAAGAAGTAAGCCCGGCAGCATAAAATTTTATAACAAGGTTATCTTTCAAAAGTGTCTGCTTCGTTCAGCTCCCATAGATCACATAATATTTGACTTCTGATTTTGGTAGACGAAAAAAATTTTATCACTGTCGACTACAGAAAAAGTGTGTGTACTGATCGGAATTAACTTACCTTACAAATGCAGTTTCGTGGTATAGGTTTTTTGAACGAATGCGTAACGTCAGGAATTAAAATATAGAAGGGAAAGGATTTTCCAATTAGGTCGAAAACCCAATGGTTTTTAAATACAGATTTTTATATCTGTATCAAACAGGAAGCATAATCATCGGGAAGGAAATAACAATTTATTGATTCAAAATCCCTCTGTTAGTCTTTTCATTTTTCTTATCTCGTTTTGCCGCTTTTTTTTCTTTCTTGGACTTTAATGGTTCTTTCTTGGATACCTTTTTAGCATTCTGTCCTTTGCTCATTCCATCCTCCATGAAATACATTTGTTACAAACCTTTTTATACTTCACTTGAACCTAACACGAATTTTCCAATTCGCAGTCAAACTTTATAATATTATTATGGATGAATAAATCTGTGTGTCAATGTTATAAAGTTTGACTGCGAATTGGAAAATTCG
>CAZEXO010000081.1:0-15431 GCA_964516545.1 uncultured Melioribacteraceae bacterium | reverse complement strand
GCAATACATTGATCCGGCTGATTTAAGAATCGGTCTTGATATGATTAATTGGGCGATAGCAACTTTCAGATCAATGGACTTTCCAATTATTCGTGTATATCATACTAATCCTCATACCGGTCCAGTAAAAGACAGTGAAGGATTTCAGTTTCATGAAAAATTATCTGTTAGAGATACTGATCCGATGGTAGTGAAAAATTTTCCAAACTCATTCAAAAAAACAGAGTTGGATAAGCTGCTTAAAGATATGGGAGCCAATACCTTGTTCCTTTGCGGACTGAGTGCTGTTGGTTGCGTGATTTCTACTTACCATGGCGCCAAGGAATTGGATTATGATTGCGTGTTACTTCGGGATGCGTTATTGAGTCATGATGCCGGACAAACGCACGATATCGAAAGAATATTTGATTCGGTCAGTCTGGATGTAACCCAAATGATGCTGAAATACGCGGGTAAATAAAAAGGAATGCAGATGTTAACAACTTCCATTAAGCATAACATAAAATCGTTTGAATGCGGTCCGGACAATAAAATAAGGATTAATAATCTATTCCTGTTGTTTCAGGAGGCTGCGCATCAAAGCGCCAATAAACTTGGATTTGGTTTTGAGGATCTCCGTGAAAATAATCTTGTCTGGGTTTTATCAAATATTAAACTCAGATTTTTCCATTTTCCCGGGTGGATGGAAGAAATTGAAGTATCAACCTGTCCATGCGGTTTCAATCGGATTTGGGCGTTCAGAGATTATTTTGTAAAAATGCAGGATGGAACAATCTGCGTCAAAGCTGCAAGCGAATGGCTGGCAATAGATGTGAATAGTCGTAAGCCCGTAAATATAAGCGATCTTCGTCAGCCGCTTCCTAAAGCCGAAGAACGGGCGCTGGATGAACAATTGATAAGAATTAATCCGAAACGACTAATCGGAGGAGAAAAAATCTGGGAAGTGAAAGTGCCGTATAGTTCTATCGATGAAAATGGTCATGTGAATAATTCGGAATATGTTAAGTGGTCTTTGGATGCTCTGCGCATAGCTAAAATGCCTATTGATAATTTTGACACATTTCAGATATCATACATTAGTGAAGCATTCGAAAACAATATCTGCGAAATTTATTTCATAAATGATGATAAGCAGATTTATCTCTTCGGAAAAAATTCCGAAACCGGTGAGTTCATTTTTGCAGCACAAATTAAATACAAAAATACGGAGATAAAATGAAGCCGGGTTTTCAATCAGTTGTAATTTTTGTCAAAGATATGAATACAGCGGTGAAATTCTATAAAGATCTTCTTGAATTGGAAGTTATGCATGATTTCGGATTGAATATAAGTTTCAGTTGTGGCATAGCACTCTGGCAGGTAAAACCGGATCATGAAATAACGCAAAGGCTTATCAATCATGAAAAGAAAAAAAATCATTCTGTCGAATTATACTTTGAATCTGTGGAATTCGAAACTACAGTTCAAAGACTGAAAGATGCTGCTGTGAGAATTTTTCATGATGTAAAGGAGGAAAGTTGGGGACAGAGAACAATCAGATTTTTTGATCCTGACGAAAACCTTATCGAAATTGGTGAGACTATGAAAGCATTTTTATCCAGACTCAGCTGTGAAATGACGCTTGAGGAAGTTGAAACCAAAACAGGAGTGAAAATTCAGGATATAAAAAATATGCTGTCATCTGACTGAATTAGAATACATGAAAGGCATATTTCATGACCAAAGCGGTTGGTGAAAATGAAAACAAGGGTATTTATTTTACTTAGCGTAATATTTAGTTTTTATTCATGTTCCGATGAATCAATTAATGATCCGCAGATTAATTATGTTCAGGAAACAATTGACAGAGTAGAAATTAATTCACTGACTAATTTTGTTAAGATACTATCCGGTGAATTACCATTCACTTACAACAATAATGAAATCAAAATTGAAACAAGAAACTGGGCGCTTCCGGGTAATGATATCGCAGCTGATTTCATCGAGCTGACACTTACCAGTTACGGCTTTACGGTGACTAATCAGTTTTTTAATGAACAGGGTAGGAATGTATATGCAGTTAAGAGAGGCACACAACATCCTCAACAGTTTTACATAATCGGCGCTCATTATGATGACTACAGTAATTTATTTTACCAGCCGGATAGTTCACAAATTGCGCCGGGTGCTGATGATAACGCAAGTGGTGCAGCAGCTGTTCTTGAAGCCGCAAGAATTTTCAGTGAATATAATCCCAGGTTTAGCGTATTATTTGCTTTATGGGATGAAGAGGAGGTGGGTTTATTAGGTAGTAGATATTTTGCCGATAGCGCGCGATCAAATAATGTAATAATTAACGGATATATTAATCTGGATATGATAGGCTGGGATAGTAACAATGATTCAGCCATCGATGTTATTGTCTCGAATGTTACCCAAATCCCTGAACTCGGTTTGAAAACAGAGTATGTCAATAATGCTTATAATATCGGGTTGGTGATCGAATTTATTTTTCGTAACTACGGATCGGATTATGTTTCATTCTGGCAATATGATTATCCGGCAATTGCCATTAACGAAGATCGAAGCGATTTTAACATATATTACCATTCGGATTTGGATATTTACCCTAATCTCAATGTTAATTACTTTTATAGGGTTTCAAAACTAGCAATCGGCACTTTAGCCGAACTTGCGTTTAATGAAGAACTTCCATAAAGGGTTGACTGAATCCGGGAATTTTTAACTTTGTGAAAATACTCCAAAGGTTTTTATTATTTTTACGACTAATTCAAAATCAAATTTGTCAAAAGGCTAAAACCAAATGAAATACTATGATATTAAAAATAGCGACTTAAAAATTTCGGCAATTGCTTACGGCTGTATGAATCTTGGTAAATGGAATAAATCTGATATTGTTGAAGAAGAATTAAATCAAGCCCGTGAAATAATTATGACAGCTTATGAACAGGGAGTTAATTTTTTCGATCATGCAGATATCTATACTTTCGGAAAATCTGAAACGATTTTCGGAAAGATTCTTGCTCAGGATAAAAGTTTCAGGGATAAAATAATTATTCAAACCAAATGCGTAATCAGATTCGAGAATGAACCAAATCCGGGTGAACCCCACAGATTTGATTTTAGCCGAACGCATATTATTAATTCCGTAAATGAAAGTCTCAGACGATTACAAACCGATTATATTGATGTGCTTTTGCTGCACCGTCCTGACGCGTTAGTAGAACCGGAAGAGCTTGCCATAACTTTTGCTGAGTTGCATTCATCTGGTAAAGTAAGATATTTTGGAGTCAGCAATCACACCGCGATGCAGATAGAACTTTTAAGAAAGTATATTGATTACCCGATAATTTTTAATCAGGTTGAGCTGAGCCTTTTGCACAATCAACTTATTTACGAAGGAATTCAATTTAACCAGAATGTGTCTGTCAATATGTTAACCCATGGTACTCTGGATTATTGCAGGCTGAATGATATATACATTCAGGCATGGTCACCACTCGCTAAAGGTAAATTATTCAGTAAATCGCTTGACTTAACCGGCACTGAACGTGAGGCTTCTGAATTAATTGAGGATATGGCAGTATCAAAACATACAAGTCCTGAAGGGCTAATGCTTGCATGGCTGCTCAGACATCCGGCTAAAATCCAACCCATAATCGGTACAACCAGAATAAAAAGAATAATCGATTGTCTGAAAGCTGATAAAGTCAGCTTAAGCCGGGATGATTGGTATTTTTTACTGAACACGGTTAAAGGACATAATTTACCATAGAGGAGGTTTTGGGAATATCTATGCTACAACTTGAAGAAGAACTCAGAGAAGAATCCGTTATTAATTCAGCAAAAAAAATCATAGCAGCAATAAGAACTGCACCGAAAACTCGAGGCAGAGACAACATTACAGCGGCTTTGCTAACCGGGGAAGGAATTAAAGAATTATCTGATTTTATGAAAAATATGGTTGCTGAAAAAGAAGCGCCTCAATTTTTTGAAAGAGATGCGAATAACATTTTAAACGCTCAAGCAATAATTCTGTTGGGTACGAGAATTAAATCACTCGGACTTAGTCCTTGTGGTATGTGTGGATTTAAAACTTGTGAAGAGAAAGATCAATACCCGGATAATCCATGCGTATTTAATTCAATAGACCTTGGTATTGCAGCGGGCTCAGCAGTCAGTATGGCGATGGATTTAAGAATTGATAACAGAATCATGTATACGATTGGTCAGGCAATACTGAAAAATAATTTACTTAACAGCGATGTTAAAATTGCGCTTGGAATTCCGTTGAGTGTAAGTTCGAAAAATGTATTCTTTGACAGAAAATAAAACACAGTTAGGATGAACATTATTTCGCAATTCATTAAGGAAAATGACTCAATAAAAACAATCGTGAATAAAAGTAAAGAATATTTTTTGAATGGATTTGCATGAGCCGACTCCTTGTGCGGAGGAGGTATTATTAGTATCAATCTTATAACCGGACGATCCAAGCCCCAAAGTGACAAAACATTCATTTTCAACAAATTCAGAAGCTCACATAATATTTTCGAAGCACGTTCAGAGAACTTAAATGTACGAGCATCTGTGGATGTGATCTTACTACCCGTGAAAGACAGGAAAAATTCCGGAAGCAGAACAAAAATATCTTATGTTCGGATGTTGTTAAGAAAACTACAGAGTAAATTCTAAACCTTCCGAATGATAATGCATCAAGTGTAGAGACCTCTTAAATAGAACTTATCAGGCGTGTTTTGTGGTTAAGTATTCATGATAATTGCGGGGAAATTATCGTGTTTAGAAAAAATATCTAATAAAAAAATTCCGGTGGATAATGCCTGAAGAAAATGTAAATCCCAGGTTAAGAAAAAGCATTAAAGAATTAGGTATAATTCTCGGTGAGGTAATAATCGAGCAAGAAGGGTCTGAGATTTTTAAAAAAGTGGAAACTCTCAGAGCTCTTACAAAATCTCTCAGGAGGAATTATAATCTTTCTGATAAAAGGAAAATCAGTTCACTTGTAAGAAATCTTGATCTCACTGAATCCTATAAAATTATAAAAGCTTTTTCAATCTATTTTATTTTGGTGAACACAGCCGAGCAGGTTGATAAAATTATAACTCTGAAAAAAGGAGAGACGAATTCTAAGAGGGAACTGCAGGATTATTTTGGTGATGCCTGTCTATATGCAAAAAAAAATAACCTGCCGCTGGAATCAATAGAGACTGCGCTGAAGTCTCTTGAGGTTATTCCTGTTTTTACGGCTCATCCCACTGAAGCTACAAGACAAACCATTCTAAAAAAAATACTGGCAGTAAGTAACATACTTTTGGATATTGAGTTGAATTATCACACTGAATCAGAAATTGAAAAACAAAAAACAAGAATAAAATCGGAAGTAACATTATTATGGCAATCAAACGAAATCCGTTTCAGAAAAGTGACGGTTAAAGATGAAGTGATGAGAGGGATGTTTTTCTTTAAGAATATTCTTTACAATGTTATTCCTGAATTTTACGATGATTTATTTGCATCTATTAATCAGCACCTTGATTATAAAAGCGAGTTGCCCGTCATATTAAAATTCGGTTCATGGATTGGAGGAGACAGAGACGGTCATCCGTTTGTTACCGACCAGGTCACTAAAGATACATTTTTGATACAACAGCAGGAGATAATTAAACTTTATCTTGAGGATATCAGAAAAATCTACGACAGGTTAAGCACTTCTTTACACGTTAAGAATGCTGATAAAAAATTAAGGCAGTCAGTAATTTCAGAAGCTAAAAAACTTTTTAACGAGAGCTCATCTGGTGTTAACAAAGAACCTTCGGAAATTTACAGAACAAAATTAAAGCAGATGTATTCCAAACTGGAAAACTCATTTAATGACAGAAACTATAAATACACCGATAAAAAGGAGTTGTTAACTGATCTTAGTCTGATAAAAAGAAGTCTTTGTAATAATGATGGAACGATTATCGCCGGTCAGTTGATTGATCCCATGGTGAAAAAAGTTGAAACGTTCGGATTCCATTTCGCAAAACTGGACATAAGACAAAATTCACTTTTGATTAATAATGCGGTTTCAGAGTTGTATAATATTTCAGACCGAAGGGCGGGATTTGATAAAATCAATGAACAGAAAAAAATTAAATTGCTCACGGCAGAAATAGTCAATCCCCGTCCATTAGTCAATGAATTTTCGATTTTATCTTCTCAGACTAGAAAAGTAATCGATGAGTTCGCCCTGATTGGGTGGGCGAAAAAAAACATATCCGAAGAATCAGCAGGGGATTTTATTATCAGTAATACCGGAAAGATTTCAGATATACTTGGCGCGCTGTTAATTGCGAGGGAATCAGGATTAATTACCATAAGAAATTCCAGGATCACTAAATCTCAATTCGATCTACTTCCGCTTTTTGAAACGATTGACGACCTCAGGAATTCGATTAAAATTATGACTGAACTCTATAACAATCCGGGTTACAGACAACATCTTAAGTGTAGAAATGATATTCAAAAAATTATGTTAGGATATTCTGACAGCAACAAAGACGGCGGAATAATTACTTCGAATTATGAATTGTACAAGGCTCAGATCGAATTAAAAAAAATCACCGCTGAAAATAATATTAAGCTTGTGTTATTTCACGGGCGGGGCGGAAGTATATCGCGCGGAGGCGGACCTGTTAACCGTTCAATACTTGCGCAGCCTCCCGGAACAATTGAGGGAAGTATTAAGATTACGGAACAAGGTGAAATGATATCTTCGAAATTTTTGATTGAGGATATTGCGAAAAAAAATCTGGAATCTGTTGTATCGGCAGTACTCTTAAAAACCCTGAGAAAATCCAAGCCGATGAAAAATATAAAAATCGATAAGTACCTGAAAAAATTTGAGTTGATTTCCGGATATGCATTCGGATATTACAGAGAATTGGTTACGGATGATAGATTCGCAGAATATTTCAGAACTGTTACGCCAATAGATGTAATCGAAAAAATTGAAATAGGTTCAAGACCTCCCTCAAGAAAAAAAGGAAGAGAAATTTCTGCACTCAGAGCAATACCCTGGGTATTCGCCTGGACTCAGAATCGGCAGACTATTTCCGGCTGGTACGGATTCGGTTATGCGGTTGAAAGAGCTGTTGCAGAAAAAAAAATAACCTTATCAGAATTGAAGAGAATGTTTAACGGCTGGGAATTTTTTGTTACACTGATTCAGAATCTCGAAATGGTTCTGATGAAAACCGATATGCTTATCGGGAACGAATATCTATCACTGAACGAAGAAAAATACGCAAAGGATATTTTCGACAAAATTAAAACTGAATATATTCGCTCGATAAATTACATACTAGAAATTACGGGGGAGAAAAGATTGCTGGATAAAAACAAAGCTTTACAAAAAAGTCTGGAGTTGAGAAATCCTTATATCGATCCCATAAGTTTCATCCAAATAGAATTAATTAAGAAATTCAGAACAGAACAATCAAGTGATAGAAAAGAATTACTTCTGAATGTCTTACGAACAAGCGTAAATGGAATTGCGGCTGGTATGAAAAACACGGGTTAACATTTCTATTAGCCGATATTCAGCAGCTTCAGATATACTTTTAGTTTTGCTCCATCAATTAACAAAACATTCAGGGGGAGTATTATATTAGTTCTTGAGATTGTTCCGTTAGTAAATAAAAATAATCTTGAGGTGTTGTTATTAGCAGCTTTTTTACTAATGATATCATTTATGAATTCCGATGAAAGATGGTCACAAAAGAAACATTTAGCTAAAATATTTTCCTGAACTGATGATGAAGTTTTTCCTCTGATGTTGAAGGAATAATCCGTTAAATCCGCTGATGTTTCAAGTTCTATGAAATTCAGTTTTGACAAAAGTTTTGATATGGTATCAACAAGATCTTTCATGTTCAGCATTGCAACTTCTCTGTTCGGTGATTTCTCAAATAGTTTACACTCAATTCCGAAAATAACACACCAGTCTTTTTCATCAAAAAGAGAATAGAAAACTTCGACCGGAAGCTGATCAAACAACAATTTCTCATTCAATCCCAGGCTTCCAATTTTTTTATTAACCTTATCCTCAATAGTATTCTCGTAATAATAATTGTAAACAGATAATGAACCGTTTTCCGAGTCGAGTTTATTTTCAAGCTGCCAGCGTGATGCCTGGTTCCACCAATTATCAAAATTGATAAGCGTCGACACTTTTGGAAATGTGAATTTGATTCTATTCACTTTGAGATTCGTTACATAAACAAGTTTCCTTTCGTCATTCTCACATTTGCTGATTTTTTGTTTCAGTATATCTTCAGAATCAGACTGATCGAAAACTATATAATCAATCTTTTGTTTCCCGAGAAGATTTATAATTGGTTTTAATCCGTTTTCTTCATATTGCGTATATATCATTACGCGATTTTCATACGAGAAAATCATTCGAAAATGTTGGAGAAGCAGATCAGTTTTATTACTTCTGCCTGTATCTCCGACAAAATTCAGCTTTCTTTGCTCATCCTGAAAAATCTGAAACACATTGGGCCGGAACCGGATAATGTTGCCCAATCCAATAACATCATCCAATTTATCCTGCCCAATGCTGAATACTTCATTATTAACCTTGACGTTTGGGTCGTCAAGAGGAAGGTAAAAATCATAATTGTATCTGTTGTTGCCGATTATATTTATCTGCGATTTTTTTCTTCCAAGAGACTTAAGTGTTTTCTCCGGATGTAATTGTTGAATAGTTTTTTGATAATTTTCTTTGGGTGAATCAGACAGAATCCAAAATCTGTCGGAATTCATATTTTTTATTAAAAAGTTCATTGTATCGGATTCGAGTAATTCCGGTGAAAAATCATCGACGATGATCGTGTCGAATTTTTTTATAAAGTCAACATCAATTTTACGTCTTTGGAATAATTCATAAAAAACCTTATATGTTATCCCGGTGATAATGGGTTGCGATTTCTTTTCATGCATAAATGAATCATACTCACAATGAAAATTGTAGGCAAAATCAGGCAGGAATAATTTCAGATTGTACTGCCAGATTCCTTTAAGTCTTTCTGATCCGCAGTTGATGATAATATTTTCCTTTTCAGATGAGGTGAGAATTAATACTTTTTTCACCTTCCTGGTTCTGAGCAACATTTTCAAAGCGAGAGTAACCTGTAACTCCTTGCCAAGTTCGAATTGATCAAAACAATAAGCGAAGTCACTGCTGAAAAACATTTTCGCGCCGACTTTCTGATATTTAGGAAGGTTTTGTAAAATCTCGCTTTTGAGTTTTTCGGATAATTCATAAACAGGTTCAAGTAGTTTTCTGATTTCGGATGTATAACTAAGTATATTCTCTGAAGAATTTTCAGCAAATCCTGAATGTCCTTCATTTTCCTGAAAATTTATAGAGTACACGGGAGAATAATTTATTCCAAAGCGGTTATAATAAAGCATCATCTCATCATTCCTGATTTCCAGATTCGGAATGCGAGCGATATTTATTTTTGGTAATGGTTTGAATTTTTTATCGGCGGTTAATAAATCAATTTCATCCGGATTCAACACTTTGGCAATATCGAGTAATTCTATTTTGGAGATTTGCGGAATCAGCGAAGAGGTTAATTCAGTGCTTTCAGGAATTGCCAGGATAAAATTATAATATACGGTTTCGGTAGTCTGAGTTAATAATTCCGGTTTAAAGATTTTTATCCGAAGATACTCAGCATCAAACCGCATCGTGACAGGCTGAAGAAACTTATCATATTTTATTGTTCTTGAATTTGCATCGTTGATAATATGTTCGCGTCCCAGATCAAAGACAATTGTTTTTAGGGAAGCGAATTCAAATTTATTAAGATCAGGGTAGGGGAAAGCATAGTAGCGAGGGATTGTTTTGGGCGCAATCACTGGGCAGTAGGTAGTACTATCGGTATCTTTCCCCTCCCTAAAAATAAAATTTATTATCGGTTCTTCGGGAGTAAATTGAAAGTCAAGTTGTAAATGTCGTTCTACATAAGGGAAGAATTTTTCAATTTCACGCGATTGAACAAAAGGTTTGTTTAACCATCTATTCAGTTCATATACGTCAGGATTTTCTATATTATTTAGCGATTTAGCGAGATATTTCCGAAGAGCTACATTCATCGGATATTATTCTTTTGTCCGTTTGTTATTTACCTGTTCGCACGCGAGTCTTAACCTGTCGAACGGTTCGAGTAAGTCGCGATCACTAAAAGTGGAAGTCAGGACATTCTGAATTCCCGGTAGTTCATCTTCGTAATTTTTAGAAATTTCGAGAAGAACCGGATCAGGTCTGCCATTGCTTGGTTTAAGCTGAACCTGCGAATGATTATGAGTTGCTGATTTATTATCAGAAAAAATTCTTACAACTCTTATGTCTTGCTTTGAGTTTACGCCAAGAAAATTTGCATCATTAACGAGGATCAAATCAATATCTTCGCTTATGGCATTCAGCAACGGGAGAGCCACCAGCTCGACTGAGATGTGTTCATCCATCACATTGCCGTAGAGTATTTTCTGAAAGTTTGTTGGTTTTATCGGTGAGGTTACTCGGAATTCAATTGGTTTTGTTTCTGTATCGGTAACCATAATAACGCCCATAATTGAGTCATCTGTCTTGTATGTCTCAATAAATGCAATTTTTTTTATTTCCATCGCGCCTCCAGGTCTTGTGATTTTAATCTCAACTAATATGCCATTAGGTTTTCCCCCAAAGAGTGGAAATTTATCAGAAAAATTATGGATCGTAACTTCGGATGGATAATAAAATACCTGGATAGAAAAATTGACCTGTAGAAATTACCGTCAAAAAATTTTTCTTCGTACAGCTATAAAATCCTGAAATGAAACATAATACCCTCCGGTCCTGAATTATTATTCAAGACCGGAACAAGCAATCAGGTTTGATTCTTAGAGACTGAAACCAAAAACAAAGTAAGCGATTTCCAGATTAGGATTCAGTACATACGAACCAAAGATAGGGAGTGAGAATGAGTCAGAGATTTTAATTTCACGGGATGCTTTTATGCCCATATTTATTACGTTAAATTTATCTGTTGCATAATAGAAATTATCGCCCCCGGGAGTAGCGCCGATGAACAAATCAAGAGCTACATCCTCAACATTAGTTGAGTAAGCTACCTCGAAGTAAGCTGAATTATCAGCATCATTGTAAAAATTCATGAATGCTGAAAGTGTAAGCGGAAAACTTTCTGTTCCTGTAAAAGTTAAACCGGCTTCCAAAAGATGCGAACCAGCGCCATCTTCGTCATCATAATTATTGTAATTAAAAAACTTACCGCCTGCATTCGGGAAGTAATAATCGTTAAGAATTATTCCGATATCTCCGGCGTCTGTGGGAATTGAATACGAAAGATAGAGGTCGAGTTCATCGCTTCCCGAGGATTGGTTGGAGAGTGTAAACGATCCCCAGCTACCGATTTCTAATGCACCGAAAGTCGCGCTCAACGATGGTTGAACAGCGGGAGTATTTCCGAAATCAAGTCCGCGCCAGATGTATCTGCTTACAAAATCAGCACCAACGCCAACCTGGGAGTAACTTATACCCGAAAATGATAAGAAGATAAACGCCACAATAAATTTGATTGAGAATTTCATATGTACCTCTATATTATTTGTGAATGAGTCATAGTTTATCATTGAGTGATTCGCGATAAAGAATTTAATTAAAATTAAGATCGGAAACTAATATAGTAATATGAAAACACAATAGTACCTAATAAAATAAGAAGAACGAGAGCAAATATATAAATAATTATTATAAATGCAAGAATAAAACTAATAAAATGAATATTTTATGCAGTCTGCCACTTGAAATATTAGTTGAATATCTTCAGCAAAAATAATATCAGGGAATATGTAAAAAATCTGTCATTGAATCTGAGTGAATTTTCATGAGAGAGCAGTAATATAAACACTTGTCTGTGTTCAGATCATTGACTCTGTTTTTTGAAAGGATGTTGTTAAGTTGCAGAGCACTCGTTTTGGCAATGCTTATTTTCAATTTGGATTGTCGAGTGTTGGATCCCGAAAAGTTTATTAAGCTGATGAGATACCTGTTTCGTGAATGAATCATTGATTGTGGTGTCAGGGATTACAAGGTGAACTGTTAATGCAAATTCTGTTGAGCTCATTGCCCAGATGTGTAAATCATGTATTTCTATAACACCCTCCACACTTTCCAAAAATACTTTTACATTTTCCTTGTTTACTGATTCGGGTACTGCGTCCAAAGCCATGTTCGCGCTTTCGGTAAATAATTTCCATGTGCCAATAAAAATAACAATTGCTACAAATATACTTATGATCGGATCAATCCAGTATAATTCCATAAATACAATTAACACTCCTGATAATACAACGCCAAAAGAGACTAAAGCATCAGCAGCCATATGCAAAAATGCACCTTTGATATTTATATCTTTATCTTTGCCTTTTATAAAAAGAAACGCGGTTAAGGTGTTTATTACGACTCCTATTCCGGCGACAAGTATAACTATGCTACCCTTTACAGGCTGAGGGTTAAATAACCTGCCAAATGCTTCCCATAAAATCATTCCTATTGCAGCGAAAAGTATCAGCGCGTTAACAAAGGCGGCAAGAATTGATGATTTTTTATAACCATACGTATGAGTTTGTGTGGGCTTTTTATTAACAAGATAGGTCGCAATCCAGGCAATGAATAATCCAACTGCATCGCCGAAATTATGTCCTGCATCTGCAAGCAGTGCAAGTGAATCTGATATGATTCCATAAATGATTTCTGTGACTATAAAAATACTATTAAGTATTATTCCAATAAGAAACGGTTTGTTAAAATTAATGTTTCTTCTATTTTCATGAGTGTGGTTGTGATGACTCATTTAATTATTCTCAACATTTCTATAACGGATTTTTTGTTCATTAAAAAACCTTACTCACTGACTGAGCAGTGATCACCACATGAACATGATAATTTCCCGGATTTAATTTTTTCAAACGATTCTTTACCTTCGGAAAAAGCGAAATATGCAATTCCCAAAGAACTCAGGATATCGAAGTATGCGATTCCGGTAAGTTCATAAATTAAACTTCCACCAAGCAGTAAAAAAGATAAATAAAAACATGTTTTTGTACAATTTGCGTCAGCTATAATGGCATCTGAATGCAAGGTTTTTCCCACCTTCAATTTTGTTTTCATTAGGAAGTACATTGTTAGCAGGGAAATACTCGAAATTATTATTCCAACCAATGTCGTTTCCGGTTTATTCTCATAAAGCAGATTAATAATTGAGCCTGAAATCAGACCGACGGTCAAAAGATAAAATGCAATTCCGGTGATCTTCAAAGCTGTTATTTCGAAATTATCGCGATTCTGCACCTTGGAATTTTTCATTCTGATAATCATATGAAAAATACCGATACCCGAAATGACTTCAACGAAACTATCAGCTCCGAATCCGAATAACGCCAGAGTTTCATCCTCCAAACCAAAATAGATAGAAACAAATCCTTCAACAATATTATAAAGAATAGTAAAAATACTGAGCTGTAACGCCCGATTTAATAATTTATCATCCATTAATTTTCTCTTACATGTTTTTGTGTCTCGCGGATAATAGTTTTTATGTGGTTGTCATCCAGAGAATAGTATACAATTTTGCCATGTTTGCGAAATTTAACTAACCTATTATTTTTTAAATATCGTAGTTGATGTGAGATACCAGAAACCGATACGCCAATTATTGTGCTCAGATCGCAGACACATAATTCGGTTTTTAGTAAGCACAATAATATTCTTAGTCTTGTTTGATCGCCCAGAGTTTTGAATGTTTCAGCAAGTTCGAAAATTTCAGCGCTATCCGGGAGTTCATTTTTAACCCGGTTTACTTTATCAGAATCAATAACTTTGATTTCACATACCGGTGCTATAGTTCTCTTCATTTCTATACTTGAGTAATTGTTCAAGTGAAATATAACAAACAAATCCTTTTGATTCAAAATCTGTCTGCCAGCTTATTTCCAATGAATTCGATTGGGAGACTTTTCATATTGATTGAGTTTTATAAAATCAAGACAGAAATAACTTGTTTTTCCAAGGGGATGCACCGACAGAAAAATCTGCAGAAATATTTTTTTGAGAAAAAATTACTTCCATTTAACTGTAAAAGATGTTATAATATCATTCAACTGATAATAAAGTAGATTACAAATATGGCGGAAAAAGGAAGTAAGATTTATTTTATCCTGGAAATCTATAAAGTTGTCATACTGACTATTATCGCGCTTCTGCTTTTTTTAACCTTTTTTGATATATCGATTGAAAAAAAAGTCGCAAATCCGGTTACTCGTGAGTTGCCATCTATTGATATTGAAACAGAAGCAGATAAACTGCTTTCAACAAATATAAACCAGACAGACTTAATTCGAAAAGCGAAAGAAAACAGAGATGAACTTTCACAGCATTGTTCAATTATTGCAACAGAAGCGCAGCGTTATTTCAGAACGCCGAAAAATAACAACGGCGGAGGATTGTCTTTCGATGGATTTCAACTAGACGGAAGATTCACTGCAACGAATTATGGCGCTTATTCAATTAACCTTATGAACAGCAAGAGGATTATTGTTACCGGAACAGGAGTTGAAACAGGGAATGATGGGGTTAATCCTGTAAAAGTATCATGCATTGTGAATCCGGTTGTAAACGAAATGAAGATTGAAAATTAACTTGAGCTAAATTAAAATACTATTATCCCGGGGATGATACTCTCGCCGGATTTCTGTAAATTGTAATTAAAAATATTCTACGGTTAAAAATTTATGTATATCCGCTCGAACATATTTTTGATTTTTTTATTTCTTTGCTCACCTGTCGGATTAAACGCTCAAAATCCAGGCAATAGATGGAGTGAATTATTTAGTAATGATAAAATGATCATCTATATGGATACGACCAGTATCAGGCAGATTGATAATCAGATTTCAGTCTGGAGTTTATTAATTTATAATGAAGTTCAGAAAAAAGAAAACATTGATAAAGATGTGAAAAAAATAAAAACTCAGTATCTTCTTAACTCATTAACAAAACAATATTCTGTTATTGGAACTCTTTACTATGATGAGAAAGGAAGGATTGTTGGCGAATCCTCAATTTCCAGGTTCGGAAATAACCGCAATTTTTCGCAAGCTATTTCGGAAAATCCAATTGTTGCAACGATTTTTACTGCGGCGAAAAGTTATCTTGAAGAAGGGACTATTAGAATTAGCGGGAACGAAAATCTTGATGATTATGAAGAAAATGCTGAAGATGCAATCGGGAATATTCAAGACTACAAAAAAATTGTTGACACGACAAATTCTTCAGGTGAAGATCAACCTGAATC
>CAZEXO010000080.1:0-15439 GCA_964516545.1 uncultured Melioribacteraceae bacterium | reverse complement strand
TACTCACGGTGTTCCCGGGTCTGGCATTCCTGGTTTCTTTTCAGCGGTCCATACTTGTTTGTGCAAGGAAAACAAAGCAGGTGACTATGGGCACTGTTGTTGAGGTTACAGGAATAATTTTCATTCTTTCTTTGGCAATCGGTTATTTCAATTTACCCGGTGCTGTCGCCGTTGCTGTTTCATTGTTGATTGGAAGATTTTTTGCTAATATGTATTTACATTTTCCCTCAAAAAAAGCTCTTTTTGAAAGAAGAACAATCAGGGAAGAATAAAATTCTTTTCAGTTCTGTCATCTTCCTTGTTTGTAGAAAAAAATTCCTGAATAGTTAAACTTTTTCTTTGGATATTGCATTTAGATGATATTCCCCACTTATAGAAAATTTATCATAACAGCCGGAGAAATAATGAAATTACCGAGAACAGTTTATAATTGGTTGTCACTAATCGGCGTTGTTGTAGCGCTTATAAGTTTATTCATGATTGTTTTCCTCTTCGCGGTTTCAACAATTTTTGATCAGGGCGGATCATACCTTGGTTTGGTTGTATATATTATTTTACCGGGATTTCTGGTAATTGGTTTAGTTCTTATTCCGGTGGGAATGTATTTTGCATCAAAACGCCTGAGAAAAGACGCAGATCAAAAACTACCCAACTGGCCTGTTGTCGATCTTAATATTAAAAGTCATCGTAATGCGTTTACGATTTTCGCTATCGGTTCAACAATATTTTTATTTATCAGTGCGATAGGAAGTTACGAAGCCTTTCATTACACTGAATCGGTTGAGTTCTGTGGTACTGTGTGTCATGAAGTGATGAAACCTGAATATACGGCTTATCAGTTTTCATCTCACGCGCGGGTTGCATGCGTTGATTGTCATGTGGGTTCCGGCGCAGACTGGTATGTTCGTTCAAAACTTTCCGGGCTTTATCAGGTATATGCTGTTACTATCGGTGAATATCCCAAACCGATACCGACTCCGATTGCTAATTTACGTCCGGCCCGCGAAACGTGTGAAAAATGCCATTGGCCTGAGAAATTTTATTCGCATAAACTTAGGAAAGAAAAACATTTTCTTTCAGATGAAAACAACACTGAATGGAACATCGACCTTATAATGAAAATCGGGGCAAGCCATTCTGCATTGGGACTTTCCGAAGGAATTCACTGGCATATTAATCCTGATGTAAAAATTGAATACATCTCAACCGACGCAAAAAATCAAACAATTCCCTGGGTGAAGTTTACAGATACGAAAACGGGAAAGGAGAAAATTTTTATCGATGAAGAAAATATGTTTGACGAGGTGATGTTTGATTCACTCGAAACACGAATTATGGATTGCATGGATTGTCATACGCGTCCTTCTCATAATTATCAGCCGCCGGCTTTTTTTGTTAACAACGCGATAACCGCAGGAGACATTCCTGTTGAATTACCAAACATAAAATCATTATCGATGGAAATATGTTCAGAGCAGTTTGAAACAACAAACGAAGCGATGAACTATATAAAAACAGAGATTGAAAATTATTACAATGAGAATTATCCGGAGGTTAAAAAAGAGCTGGTCGCAAAAGCTGTAAACGGGCTTCAAAAATATTATGGCCGGAATATTTTTCCCGAGATGAAAGTAAGATGGGATGCTTATCCGAATAACATCGGACATGTTGAATTTAACGGCTGTTTCCGGTGTCATAATGATATTCATGTTAGTGAGGAAGGTGATGTAATCCCGAAAGACTGCAATTTATGTCACACTATCACCGCTCAGGGAACACCCGAAAATATGGAAATGGCAACCATGGATAAGAGTCTTGAATTTAAGCATCCTGAAGACATCGGCGAAGACTGGAAAGATATGCTTTGCGTCGATTGCCACACGGGATTGAATCCATAAATTACAGAAGGGTTGGTGAACTCCCGCTGACCCTTTCTTTTCTTGCTTAGCAGTTTCATAAAATCCTTCATCAACCCGAAAATATATTTATTATATTTAAGACAAGAATTACTTCCGGTAGATATGATAGAAATTATTAATCTCAAAAAAAGTTTCGGCGATAATGATGTGCTGACAGGTGTTAACCTGACAATTAATGAAGGCGAAACGCTGGCAATCATCGGTCGCTCCGGTTGTGGTAAAAGTGTTTTGTTAAAACATATCGTCGGACTTCTTTTCCCTGACGACGGATATGTTCTTGTTGAAGGGAAAAAAGTGGAAGAGCTTCAAACAAAAGAATTATATCAGCTTCGTCAGCGATTTGGATTTTTGTTCCAGGGCGCCGCGCTTTTTGACTCGATGACCGTTGAAGAAAATATTTCTTTACCTCTGATTGAAAATGATACGAAGTTGACAGAATCGGAAATTGAAACTCTTGTCGCCGAAAAACTTGAATTGGTAGGGATGAAAGGCGTTCAAAAATTAAAACCTGCCGAGTTGTCGGGAGGTATGAAAAAACGTGTGGGGCTTGCGCGCGCATTAATTACCAATCCCGATTATATTTTATACGATGAGCCGACAACCGGACTCGACCCGGTTATGTCAGACGCAATTGACGACCTCATCAAACAGGTTGCCGACTCTCTGAAAGTCACCTCTATTGTTGTTACTCATGATATGTTCAGCGTAAAAAATGTTGCTGACAAAATTGCCATGATGCATAATGGAAAAATTTATTTCACGGGCACCTACGATAATCTGGTTAACAGTAAGGATGAAGTGATTGTGGATTTCATAAAAAGAACAGAAGTAATACGATGAAACAGCGAGTTAAATATGTTTGCTCCAACTGCGGATATGAATCATTAAAGTGGCTCGGTAAATGTTCTTCATGCGGTGAATGGCAGACTTTCACAGAAGAATTAGTTGAAGAAAAAAAATACACTCGTGTGGCCAATACTAAAACTGAAGTTCACGACTTAAGTAATGTTGATTTAAGCGAGGACAAAAGAATCACCTGCGGGATCAAAGAATTTGATCGTGTGCTCGGTGGAGGTCTTGTTCCCGGTTCTGTAATATTAATCGGGGGAGATCCCGGTATCGGCAAATCAACTCTGATAATGCAGGCTGTATCAAGAATGGATTCGAAAGTCTTATATGTATCGGGTGAAGAATCTCTTAAACAATTATCGCTGCGGGCAAAAAGATTAAAACTGAATCCTGATGGTTTTTACATAATCACTGAAACCGATTATTCGATAATCAAAGAAACAATAAAAGAAACCGAACCCGGAGTGGTGGTAATTGATTCAATTCAGACTATTTATAAGCCTGACTATGACAACGCACCCGGAACAGTAACGCAAATACGCGAATGCACCGCCGATATTATGCAATACGCGAAAAGTAATAACATTGTTTTTATCATCATCGGGCATATAACAAAGGAAGGGTTTATTGCCGGTCCCAAAATACTTGAACATATCGTCGATACTGTAATCCAGTTCGAAGGCGAAAGGAATCATTCATACAGAATTTTACGCGCCCAGAAAAACAGATACGGCAGCACCAATGAACTTGGTATTTTTGAAATGCACGACACTGGTCTGACTGAAGTAAAAAACCCGAGTGAAATTTTTATCGGTGAAAGAAAAAATTCCATTCCGGGTTCTGTGGTAACTGCCAGTATTGAAGGTACGCGTCCGATATTATTTGAAGTTCAGGCTTTGGTAACTCCTTCGAATTACGGAAATCCTCAGCGGGTAGCAACCGGGTTTGATTACAGACGGTTATCAATTCTGCTTGCCGTACTTGAAAAAAGAGCCGGAATAAGACTGTCAGTTCAAAACGTATTTCTTAATATGGCTGGCGGAATCAGAATTGAAGAACCCGCGGTTGATCTTGCCGTTTGTTCGGCAATAACATCCAGCGCTCTCGAAAAGACTGCTGATGCTAAGGTTGTTGTTCTCGGTGAAGTTGGATTAGGCGGCGAGATTAGGAGTGTGGGTCATATAGAAAAAAGAATTCAGGAAGCCGTTAAATTGGGATTCGAAAAAATCATTCTGCCGGCAAACAATTCTAAAAATCTGAAGACCGAAAACAGAATTAAAATTATTCCTGTTCACGATATAAAAAACGCTCTGGATGAAATATTAGGTGAATAATAATTCATCCAGTAATTATTCTCACATATTTTTTTGAGCGTCTTCAACCACCTCGGGTGATACTAAAATTCTTCCGCATGATTCGCAGGAATAAATTCTTTGGCTCTGTTTTATTTCAAGCTGTCTTTGTGGAGGAACAACATTGTGGCAGCCTGAACATGCAGTTCTGACGACTGAAGCTACGGCAATTCCGCCAAGAGCTTTTCTGATTCGCATATAAGTGTTATAATCTGATTTACGAACCTTAGTGGCCAGGTGATCCCTCTTTTCTCTTATTTTTATTTCTTCGCGTTCGTTGGCTTTTATAATTTTTTTTAATTCGTCTTCTTTCTCTTTCATTTCTTTGCTTAGTGTCTCAAGCTGAGGTGTGATGTCGTTTATCTCCAGTTTAAGAGATTCCACGCGGTCCTCCAGAGCAAGACTCTCATTCTCAAGTTGATTAATTGTTTCCTCCGAATGATCAATTTCTTTCGTGAGCGCGTCATATTCTTTATTGTTGCGTACCTGATAAAGCTGTGATTTGAATTTTTTCAGATTCTCGTTCAGCTTTTCCACTTCATTGTCGTTTGCTTTGCGTTTTTTCTGCGATTCCTTTTTTTCCTCTTCTTTGGCTTCAATTTGACTTGTCAGCGAATCGATTTGATTCTTGAGTTCATTAACTGCATTCGGAAGATCACCGCGTAACTCTTCCAATTCGTCCAGTTGATGATCAAGCAATTGCAGCTTGTAGAGAGTTGTTAACCTGCTTATCAATTTATCACTCCTTAATATTGAAAATTCTCGTTGGATTCGTTGAAGATTTTGCTTTATACACCTTCAACTGAATTTTGTTATCGTCTAAAAATTCTCTGATCTTTCTTTCAACAGCTTTCAGAGAATGGATTTCTGTTTCGTAATGTCCAGCATCAATCAGTAATATTTTTCCCTCGGCATCCTGAAAAGTGTGATATTTAACATCGCTCGTAACCAAAGCATCAGCGCCGGAATTTATTGCAGCAGTTAAAGAATCCGAAATACTTCCGCCATGAACAGCAACTTTCTTAATTTTATTTGAAGCCCCTGAACAGTAACGAATTTGTTTCGTTTTGATTTTTTTACTTACCAGTTCAAGGAATTCTGGTACACTCAATTCCTCCGGTAAATAACCAATGGCACCGCTTCCGTAATTAACATTTATATTTTGCAAAGGATAAATATCGTAAGCCGGTTCTTCGTAAGGATGTGAATCCCGAATACTATTAATTACTTTTTTTATGTTCCATGAGTTGACAAGAACTTCAAGCCGGACTTCCTCAACAATTTCAAAATTACTTTTTTTGCCGATCGATGGATTAGTGTTTTCCGAACCCTCGAATGTTCCATGTCCATTTAAACGATAACTGCATTTTTCATATTCACCGATTAAGCCGCCGCCGCTCTTAAAAATCGCCTCGCTCACTTTTTCCAAATGACTCTTCGGTAAAAAGACAACTATTTTTACCTGATTATTTTTTTCATATTGAAGAAACTTTATATCACTCAAACCGAGAGTTTTCGCCAATTCGTAATTGACGCCGTCTTTTGTGAAATCTAAATTTGTGTGAGCGGCATACAAGGAAATGTCATTCTTTATTAATTTTTCGATCAGTCGTGATTTTGAATCGTTGCAGGTGTTTATTTTTGAAATTGGTTTGAAGATTAGCGGGTGGTGGGTAAATATGAAATTACAATTTTTCGAAATTGCTTCCTCCAGAGTCTTTTCGTTAAGCTCGAGACAGAGGAAAATTGCCTGAATAGTTTTCCGCCTCGAGCCGACCTGAAGTCCGACATTGTCTCCTTCCCAGGCAGCGCCAGGCGGCGCCCATCTCTCAAAATATTTTATTAATTCTGCGACGATCATACTATAAAAAAAATGCACTTCAGGGTTCCTGAAGTGCATTTATTGTAATTTTTATCTCTCAAAAAATCTTTGTGGTTTTTTTATTCTTGAACAGTAACTAATTGTCGTTCTCATTTTTTTCGTGTCTAAAAATACTATTTTATCGGAATAAACTCAAGACTCGCCACATTAATTAACATTTTTATGATTCAATCCAGTTTCTGTCTTCTTTAATTAGGGCAATCAGCAAATCTACCGCATTTTCTGAATCTACATTCTTTTTAACAACTTCCTTCCCTCGATAAAGTGTGATTTTATTTATTCCTGAACCGACATAACCGTAATCTGCGTCCGCCATTTCACCCGGACCATTTACAATACAGCCCATTATTCCGATTTTCACGCCTTTAAGATGCCCGGTTCTCTCGCGTATTTTGTTAGTTACTTCTACAAGATCAAACAGTGTTCTTCCGCATGAAGGGCAGGCAATATATTCTGTTTTTGAAATTCTTGTTCTTGTTGCCTGAAGGATTCCAAAGGAGACTGAAGTGACTTTTGAGGGTGAAATCTCCTTATTGACTTTAAGCCAAATACCGTCGCCGAATCCGTCGGCAAGCAAAGATCCAACATCAGTTGCCGAATATAACATAAATTGATCGGGCGAATCTGCAGAATAATTTCTTTTTATGATAACAGGATTTCTGATTTCTTTTTCAAGGAGTTCGAAAAACACCCGTCTTTGTTCCGCCATTCCGTGGGCATTAAGAGTGCTTAAAACCAGTATTGTTTTTTCATCGATGGATTTTGCGAATTTATCCGATAATATTTCATCCATTGTGACTTCCAGAAATTTAATCCCGTCAGAACTAATATTCGGATTGCCAAAGGAATAAAGCGGAAAACATTTTTTAGCGTCAGATAATTTTGCGCTGGTGGAAGAATCATAAATAATGTTTAGCGATTCCGGCAGTTCTATATCAACAGAATTTTCACCAACATAAACATAATCCGGTGCGATATCCGAAATGTGCCATTTATCAAGACTTTCATCATATCGATAGCCGATGTCTCTAAGCAGCTCATGAGTGATTTGTTCCTTTGATAAGTCCAAAACCACAACAGGAACATTTGAGCCGCCGGTTTTTCCTGATTCAATAGTTTCCCGACGATTATATTCGAATGGATTATGAGTCGGTTGTTTAATCGACGGAATAGGTTTGTGATTTTCTCTTGACGAATATCTTTTTACTAATTCAATGGCAACTGGGGCTTCCTTCTCGGGTTCTTCAGTAAGCGAGACTCTTACGGTATCGCCAAGACCATCTTCAAGAAGAGCTCCGATACCCACGGCGGATTTTATTCGTCCATCCTCTCCGTCACCCGCTTCGGTAACGCCTAGATGAAGCGGATAATTCATTCCCTCGTCCTCCATTCGATTTACAAGTAAACGATAAGCCTGGATCATGACCTTGGGATTGCTTGCTTTCATCGAAAGAACAATATTGTAATAATTGAGATCCTCGCAAATTCTTACAAATTCTAAGGCTGATTCAACCATGCCGTTAGGCGTATCGCCGTAACGACTCATAATGCGGTCGGACAATGAACCATGATTTGTTCCGATACGCATTGCCGTACCATATTCCTTGCAGATTTTTACGAGAGGAGAAAATCGTTCGCGAATTTTTTCGATTTCATTCTGATACTCTGAATCGGTGAATTCAATCTGGGCGAATTTTTTCTTGTCGATGTAATTCCCGGGATTAACTCTTACTTTTTCAACAATCCGGGCTGCTGTTTCAGCGGCGTTCGGAGTGAAATGAATATCGGCGATTAATGGTACTGTGTAACCCCGGGTGTTTAATTCTTTTTTTATGCTCGCGAGATTTTTTGCATCGTTAATACTTGGCGCGGTAATTCTCACATACTCGCACCCCGATTCAACCAGGCGGATAGTTTGTTCAACTGTGGCGGTAGTATCCATCGTGTTTGTTGTTGTCATGGATTGAATGCGAATAGGATTGTCGCCACCGAGCGGAAAATCACCCACATTAACAATTCTTGTTTTATATCGCTGAAAAGAAAAAAGATCAGTACAATATTTATGTTGTTTACTCATAGCCGGCTAAACAAAATTTTTTATAAATGTGTTCTTGGAAAGAAAAAAATATTTCATCAACTAAATCTTTACATTATCTGCTTAAATCCGCCGAATCTGCGTCCTGTTTTTTTTGAACAGAATCTCTCACAAAATTTACACCGCGTTGATTACAGCAAGAATAAATTCAATGCTCGCGTCAGAATTTTGCCCGGTAATAATTTTTCCGGTTTTTACCACCGGCGCATCAACGTAAACCACACCTTCTTTTTCCAGGTCCCGTTTATCTTCTGAGTAACAGGTAGCCTCTTTTCCCGATAATAAACCGGCTTTTGCAAGGGCGACTGGTGCGCTGCAAATAGCTGACACAATTTTACCCAGCCGGAAAAAATCCTTAAAAATATTATGTACAGTCTTGTTGTTCCAGTAATCTTTCACGCCCTTTCCGCCTATAAGAATAACAGCAGAAAAATTACTCGCGTGAACATTATAGAGTTTTACATCGGGTTTTATTTTTAGTCCGTTTTTTCCGATACAAAGAGAATCAGAATCGGATGCAATGAACACTTTAAAAGCATTATCTTCGAGATGTTTTTTTGAAATAAGAAATTCCTGCTCGTTGAAATTAACAGCCGGTAAAATTATTAATATATTCCTGAACACATTTTGCCTAAAAGATTATTCAATACGATTCAAATGTACGCATTTCTAAAAGAATTTAGAAAGCCGGATTGATTCGCACTCAATTTTATGTTTTATTTGTTTTGAATCTATATGGCATTTACTTCGATCAATCGTTAATTTTTATTATGCGAATACCTGAACAAAAAATAGAGGAAATCCGAACCGCGGCGAATATCGTGGATATTATTTCGGGGTATATTCCCCTGAGAAAACGCGGGCATAATTTTATCGGACTCTGTCCCTTCCACCAGGAAAAAACTCCGTCTTTTACCGTAAGCGAAGATAAAAATATTTTTCACTGCTTCGGATGTCATGCAGGCGGAAATGTTTTTAAGTTTCTAATGGACTATAAAAATATTTCTTTCGTTGAAGCCGTTGAAGAAGTAGCTGCTCAGGTTGGAATTACCATTGATTATGAAAAAGGTTATTCTTCTGAAGAACAGGATGAAATTGAAGAATATTACGACATTAATGTTCTGGCAGCGCGTTTTTTCTCAAATAATTTATTAAAAAGTGATTCCGGCGAAATTGCCCGCCGCTATTTTGAACGGCGAAAAATCAAACTACAAACTCAACGTAATTTCGGACTTGGTTACGCTCCCGACAGTTGGGATAGTTTTTTCAATCATGCCCGTGAAAATAAAATCGATTTACTTAAAGCAAAAGAACTAGGTCTTCTTGACGCGAAAGACGGTGGTAGTTTTTACGATAAATTCCGCGACCGGGTTATCTTTCCTATTTTTTCACCTAACGGACGGGTGATTGCTTTTGGTGGAAGAATTCTGACCGACCGAAAGGACACGGCTAAATACCTTAATTCACCTGAATCAAAAGTTTATCAGAAAAGAAAAACACTTTACGGACTTTATCAATCCAAAGATGAAATACGCCGGCTCGACAAAGCTCTTCTGGTTGAAGGATACATGGATTTGATTTCACTTTATCAGAACGGGGTAAAAAATGTTGTCGCATCTTCAGGCACAGCTTTAACCGAGGAACAGGTTCAGCTTCTTTCAAGATTCACCAAAAATATTATTATCATTTTCGACGCTGATCCGGCGGGACAAAAAGCTTCGTTGAGGAGTATTGAGATTTTGTTAAAACAGGATTTTGATGTTAAGGTGCTTGCGCTGCCTGATGGAGAAGACCCTGATACTTACATCAATAAATTCACAAAAGATGATTTCGACCGTCTCGTAAACAACGCGAAACATTTTCTTGAATATCAGACGGAACAGTTTGAAAAAAGCGGCGACCTGAATGATCCTACCAGACAATCAAACGCCATACGCGAACTCGTTAAAAACGCGGCTCTGGTTTCCGACGAGTTAAAGAGAAGTATTTTAATAAAATCGATTGCGCGTAAATTTAATCTGCGTGAGATGCTTCTTGAAAAAGAACTCGACAAATTCCTGAATGCGAATAATCAACAGCAGTATCAGCAGCAGTCTGTAAAAAAAGAAGGGATAAAAAAAGAAATTCAACCGGCAGCGAATCGGGAGACTGCAAAAGGCAAGCGGTACGAACTTGATATTGTAAGACTTCTGCTGAGTGACGACAAAAAAATCATCGGGTATATTTTCGATCACATAAATTCCGAAGACCTTGAGAATGACAAACTTCGTGAAATTGCCATGGACTTTTTTGAAGCTTTTAAAAAGGGAATAAGTGAATCGGCTAATTTATTGGATGGCGTTAAGGATGATGATATGCGCACTTACTTACGTTCGCTGATGATTGATAATGATTCCATTAGCAAAAAGTGGGAAACAAAGACCGCTAACGGAACCTTGAAAAAAGATTCAATTGAATATGCTGTAGAGTTGGTCAGGAATTACCGGATTTTTAACATCGATAAAGAAATTAAAATTAATAATGAGCATATTGCTTTGTGTAAAGATGAAGCCGAACTAAGAGAATTAATGGAACGGAACAAAGAACTGCAAGCTGAGAAAATACGGGTAAAATCAGAATAGAAATGTTATTGAAAAATCTTGCCATATTAGAAATTAATCCCCGCCTGCTGCAAAGGCGTCAGAGCGCTGCCTCAATTCTTGACATTCAGGATAGCTATTGGGAAAAATTATCTTCGCTGGGAATTAATTATATCTGGCTCATGGGCGTGTGGAAAATTCCCGAATCATCCATAAAAAAATATTGCTTCGAAGAGGGATTGGTTGAAGAGTATAAAAATGCGCTTCATAACTTTAACGAAAATGATGTTGCCGGTTCGCCTTATGCAATTGAGGATTATAAAATAAATCCCTTGTTCGGTGAAAGCAATGAAACCCTGCTTTTGTTGAAGAAAAAACTTAACAGTTTCGGAATGAAATTAATCCTCGATTTTATTCCCAATCATTTTAACGCTGAAAGCGGATTATTAAAAACCAATCCGGACATTTTTCTCAAAGGAACCGGGTATCAGTTTGAGGAAAATCCAAGAACATTTTTCCGGTCGCCTTTTAACGAAACAAAAATTTTTGCTCATGGTAAAGACCCCAATTTTGAAGCCTGGCAGGATACCGCTCAGATAAATATTTTTTCTGATGAAGCGCGGCAGTTTCTAACAGACCGATTGCTGGAAACAGCACGACTTTGCGACGGCGTAAGATGTGACATGGCTATGCTTGTTTTGAAAAATGTTTTTGACGAAACATGGGGAAAATTTCCGATTGACCGCCACTCCGCGAAAAGTGAATTCTGGAAAGATATAATCGGTACCGTGAAAAATACTTTCCCGGAATTTCTGTTTATCGCCGAAGCATACTGGGACCGTGAGTGGGATTTACAACAACTCGGATTCGATTATACTTACGATAAACGACTTTACGACAGACTCATTGAAGGAAATGTACAAAACATAAAAAATCATTTGAAGGCTGAAGAAAACTTCCAGAAAAAGTCTTTAAGATTTATTGAGAATCACGATGAGAAACGCGCACTTGAAATTTTCGGAAAAGAGAAATCAGAAGCCGCGGCGGTAATTATCAGCACCATTCCGGGAATGCGTTTTTATTTTGACGGGCAATGCACGGGTAAGAAAATTAAACTTCCCGTTCAACTCAACCGGGAACCGTATGAAATTCCCGATGAAGAATTACACGGGTTTTATGAAAACCTGCTGGGGATTGTCAAAGAATTTGAACAGGATGATTACTATTGGAAAATGATCGAAACATTTCCCGCCTGGGAAGGAAATTATTCGAATGATAATTTTCTCGTCTGGCAGATTAAAAGCGCGAAGAAAAATTTTGTTGTGTGCGTAAATTACTCCGGCTACACCTCGCAATGCAGAATATTTCCCCAGACAAATCCTGCAACTAAAAATATTATTTTTAATGATCTGTTGAATAAAGAGCAATACACACGCGCAACAGAGGATTTTGTTGAGAACGGGTTGTATGTTGAATTGAAAGCTTATAACAGCCATGTTTTCCTTTTGAACTACTAACCATATTAATATCCACAGGCAATATTTTTCTGTCAAATTATTATCATGTGATGGAAATATCTTTCGCGTAACATGCTGGTAATTCTATGAATTATAGATGTTGACATTTAAAAATATTATCGTTTATTTGCCGTGTGCAGTAACAATTTGCTATAGCGGGGTTAAAAATAGCAATATAAAGGGGAATACCTTTCATAATAAATTCAGCAATTTTTCTTAACCACTCAGGGGAAACAATGAAAATAATTTCATGCACCATCACATTTTTGCTACTGATTAATTTATCTTTTCTGTTTGCTCAGACAAAAGAGAATCCGATTATTATCAAACAGTTTGAAGGTTTGGAATATGGCGGTGAATGTCCGCTTGTAAACTTGACTTTGCATCGTGAAGAAGGAATGAATGTAAAAACATTCAGCTTTGTTGTGCCAGTCGCGGGCGAGTACTTTGTCTCCGCATGGATTTCAGGCGAGCTGGAAAAAGGTGCAATTAAAGATATCTTCATCAAAACTGATAATGAATCGAAATCTAAAACCAACTTAAAACTATCAAAAGGTGACTGGCAGGCATTAATGCTTAAAAAAGCTGTTTATTTCTCAGCCGGTACACACAACATTTCATTTGCATCTGAAGGTGAGAGCGTACCTGCCGTTGATTTTATTACGCTTGCAATGGACAAAGAGAAAGCCCGCATTGATGATAATAAGTATACGGGTATGATGCAGGAATTGATAAGTGGAAAAAATAACGGCAGTACAATTCTTAATAAAACTGAAGGTGACCCTTATACTACAAATCCCGGAACACCTGTTTACGATTATGCCTACGCGATTGATCAGCCGGTAAAATACACATACATGGGGACTATGTATTTATATGACGGGTATTCCTATACCATTGAAACGGGAAGCAATTCTCCTTCTACAACTGATCCGGTTCTATATATTTACAAATTATCCGGCACTGGTGAAATTGTGTTTCACCGCTCGGACGATAACAGCAAAGACGGAATTAACGCGAGAATTACTTTTACGCCTTTGCCGCCGATACCCGACAGACTAAGCAAAGTAATGGATGTTAATCCAGGGAGTTATTATAATGTATTAATAAGAGCAAAGAGCAGTTCAACTGAGGGAACGGTTGCTCTTATAAGAGGCGCCTCCACCTGGACAAACTGTGCAGTTAAAAATGTTAGGCATTATTGTTCGAACAGGATTTCCAGCGGAGCGACTTTTAATTATTTTACAACGAATAATGAGTTTGATACAAAATTATTTTTAGAAGATGATTTAACAACAAGTTCAGGGTATGGAACTCTTGTTGCTTTTAATGATAACTATTCATCAAGTAGTGGCTTTAGTTGGGGTAATGCCTCACGAATAAAATCAACTATCAATAATACAAAGCTATACGCAATTGTTTTACCTTATAGCAGTAATGATGCCGGGGCTTATTATGATATTTACATGAAGTGTAGATATTTTACTGGTAGTTCTACATATTACATTCATGTAGACGATGGAATGATTGCTGAAAATATGGTGCAGATTTATAGTTGCTTTGCTTATGCAGGGGGAATATCGAATGAAAATATTACTCAAAGCATAATAACTAATATATGGCAACAGGCAGGTGAATCAAGACTGAAAGCATTCGATGATTATTTTGGCAATGTTGGTACGCCAAGGTATAATGGTGCAGTGAATTATGTGAGAACTTATTCAACTGATCCGGATAGATGTATAAAACTTTTTGCCTCAAATGAAAATGTAAATGCAAATTTCAATCATGCAGCAATTAAGAAGGGAAGTGATAGTAATTTGCATGGTTATAATTGGGAAAGTAAACTTGGGAGTGGTTATGCTAGAATTTTTCATACAGAAAGTTCATTCACAGGATACAGTATTTTTGGCAGTTATCATTACTTTTATAAAAAACAATTACTTCAATCCTTTTGTATTGTTCCCGGGGCAAAAATACCTCCACATGACCTTACTTTAGAAGAATCGATAGCTGGCGGTTATTCAATAATGGACATTGTTGAACTTAGTAAAGATGAAGAAAAAGCGCTCAAAGAAATGCAAAGACAGTTATCTAATCAAAAGAAAATTGAGTTCAGGGAAAAATTAGAGAATTGGAAAAATAGTATCAAAAACAAAAATTATGATCATGAAAACCTGAAAGATGATTCGTATGTTTCCCTGCTAGAGTGGTCGCAGACAAATAGAGACATAACTCTTCCTTTATTAACAGAAGAATATTTCATTGATTCAGAAAACCTTGATCTATTAATATACGATCTGTTAATACCGGAATATAATTCAGTTATTGAAGAGATTAAAAAAGAATGCATGGATAATCAGATAAACGAGAAGAAAGCTTATATCGTAAGATTCACTGAACATTATCTCAAAAGATTTTTGAAAAGATTGACAGGTATTGAAAAAACGAAAGAAAGTATTTCACCCGGCAAGCAAAATAATGACAATGAAAACGAATCAAATTCAGAAATAATTCTTGAGCAAAGTTATCCTAATCCCGCAAATCCATCAACGGTAATAAAATTCAATTTACCTGATCCAATAAATGTATCTTTAATAATTTACGATATACTTGGCAAGGAAATATGCAGGTTAATTGATAATGAAAATTATGTAGATGGTTGGCATAACTTTATGTGGAACGGGACTAATAGTTTCAATCAATTTGTATCTTCAGGAACTTATATTTACAGATTAAGGGCAGGTACAAAAGTACTTTCAGGAAAAATTATTATGATGAAGTAAAAAATTTAGCCGCTGTGAAAACAGCGGCTCCATTAAAAACAATGGAGTAACAAAACAATGAAACAATTAACAGCCATTATATACTTCTTTGTTCTATTCTCAACATTAATTTTTTGTCAAACAACAGACCTGTATAAACCCAGGAAGATAATTACGGACGATGACATCGGACCAAACCAGCTCGTAAAGTTCTCCAAAGATACAGTGTACGTATTAAACGGGTATGTATTTGTCGAAGAGAATAGCATTCTTGAGATTGAAGCTGGGACAGTAATAAAATCTTTAAATCACAGATATTCAGAAAATGGGTACCCATCATCTCTAATAATATGTCGTGATGCAAAAATAATTGCCGAAGGCACAAAGGAAGAACCGATAATATTCACATCAAATGCAGACAGCGTAGCGCAACCGAGGTTTATTCCGCCGGACGAATATGAATATTCTGAGATCAGTTGGG